>DATGLU010000382.1:0-3668 GCA_035294045.1 Roseiarcus sp.
GCCATCGTCGTCAAATGCGGCGCTGCGGGCGCGATCGCCCATCAGCGCGGCGATGCGGACTATCTCGAAATCCCTTCCGCCGCGGCGCGCGCCGTCGATGAAACCGGCGCGGGCGACGCCTTTTGCGGCGGCGCACTGGCCGGCTACGCCCGCCGGCGGGAGCTTGCCGCCGCGCTGGCGCACGCCGCCGTTTCGGCGTCCTTCGCGGTCGAGACGACAGGTTCGGCGGCGCTCGTCGCGAGCGCGTCGCCGGTCGCGGAGGAGCGCCTCGCCCGCATCTCGCGGCGGATCGAGGCGCGACCGCTCTGAGCATACTCAACGCAACCAGATCCAGACGAGTCAAAGGAGGCGCAGGTGGACGAAGAAAAAAAGGTCATGCTGCAGGAAATGGCGATGCAGCCGGACTTCGTCCGCGACAATCTCGCGCCGATGCTGGAGGCGACGCGCAAGGCTCTCGCGGAGCACGAAGGACGCGAGATCGGCGCCGGATTCATGATCGGCTGCGGCGACAGCTATTGCGCTGCGCTGGCGGCGCGCGGCTTCATGATGGATGCGACCGGGAAAATGGCGGAGCCGGTCGAGGCGCTCGAATTCTCGCGCTATCTCGTCTCCTACATTCCGCGCCACGCCTTCGTCTTCGGCGTGTCGAATTCCGGCACGGTTTCGCGAACCATCGAAGGGATCAGGCTGGCCCGCGAACGCGGCGCCTGGACGTTCGCCGTCACGGCGAGCGCGAGCAATCGCCTGGCGGAGGCGGCCGAAACGCTGATCAAGGTCAACGCAACGCCGAACATCAAGGAGCGGCCCGGCGGAACGCGCGTCGTCACGCCGGGCACGGTGACCTATACGGCGAGCCTGCTCGGTCTTTTCGTCGCCGCGATCGCCCTTGGCGAGAAAGTGGGACATCTGGACAAAAGCCGTGCGACGGCGCTGATCGACCAGATTCGCAAGGCGGCCGACGCGATGGCCGCGGCCGACGAAATCTCGCGCAGGATCGCCGCCGATATCGCCGCCACCTTTTTGCCGAGCCGCAAGACCGTAATCCTCGGCGGCGGCCCGAACTATGCGACAGCCTATTTCGCCATGGCCAAGTGGCACGAGGCGCTGACACGCCCGTGCCACGCCTCTGAGCTCGAAGAATGGGCGCACGAAGAATATTTCCATACCGACGAGAACAGCGACACGTTCGTTCTGTTGCCGCCCGGCGGCGGCCACAGCCGCGGGCTCGAGCAGGCGCTCGCCGCCAAGGAGATGGGCTCCCGCGTTCTCATTATCGGCGCGGCGGACGACGAGGCGGCGCGGAAGGCGGCGGACGTCTATTTCGCGATGCCCGCCGATCTTCCCGAATCGCTCACCCCCCTCGTTTACAAGGCGCCGTTCGAGCATCTCTCCTGCCAGATCGCGCAAGAACAGAAGATACCCTTCCTCGGCTTCCACAATCCCAAGCGCCAACAGGTCAATTTCCGGCAAATCTTCAGTTCGGCGCAAACGGCGACGGGATGACGCGATGCGCAAGCTCCTTTCGCTGATCCAAGCCGGCGCCAAGCCAATCATCGGCATGGTGCAGCTCGGCGCTTTGCCTGGCGGCTCGCGCTATCGCGGCGGCGGGATCCACACGATCGTGCAGGCCGCGCTCGACGAAGCGACCCTGCTCGCCAAGCATGGCGTCGATGCGCTGATGGTGCAAAATCTCGGCGATCTGCCGGTCGGCGCTCGCGTCAGCTCGGCCCAGCTCGCCTGGATGACGCGCGTCGCGACCGAAATACGCTCGCGCTTCGACGGGCCGCTCGGATTGAACTTTCTCGAAAACGACGCCGAGGCGATGCTCGCCGTCGCCTCGGCGGCGGGCGTCGATTTCGTCCGGATCAAAGTCTATGTCGGCGCGATGATGACGCCGTTCGGCGTCGAAAGCGGGCAAGCCTTCGCCGCCATCCGGGCGCGGAACGCTCTCGACGCCGCCGCCGTCGCGATTTTCGCCGACGTGCACGATCGCACCGGCACGCCGATCGCCAGCGGCGGCTTCGCCGAGGACATCGACTACGCCACCCGGCTCGGCGGCGCCGACGGGTTGGTCCTGACCGGCAAGACCTATGCGCAGACGCTCGAATTCCTACGCGGCGCGCGCGAGCGCGTCCGATCGACGCCGATCCTTGTCGGCGGCGGCGTAACGGAGAAGAACTTCGCGGAAGTCGCGAAACTTGCCGACGGGGTGATCGTCAGCTCCTCGCTCAAGGACACGTCCGGCGCGTTCGGCGCGTTCGTGCCGGCGAAGGTGGAATCCTTCATGAACGAAGCGAAACGCGTTCGCTCGCAAACCTGAACGAACGCGCAAGGAGGTCGTATCAACGACGAAAAGGGAGGATGGCATGTTGAAGTTGCTTGCAAAGTTCAGCGCGCTCGCCGTCATGGCGGCGAGCCTGACTTTCAGCGCCGCCGCGGAAGCCAAGCTCAAAGTCGCCTTCGTCACCTCGGAATCGGGCCTCGGCGACCGCTCCTTCAACGATATGATGAATCACGGCATGAAGCGCGCCGTCAAGGAGCTCGGCATCGACTATGTGATCATTCAGCCGCGCAGCATTTCGGAATTCCAATCGACGCTGGCGCGCGCCGCGGGACAAGGCTTCGACATTATCATCGGCTCCTCGTTCGACATGATCAAGCCGATGAAAGCGGTGGCGGCCGCTTTCCCGCAGCAAAAATTCGGGCTCGTCGATGTCGGCCCCGATCCGATCGCGCCCAATGTCGTCTCGAGCGTGACCAAGGATTGGGAGGGCTCATTTTTGGTCGGCGTGATCGCCGCGAAAGTGACCAAGACCGGCACGATCGGCTTTGTCGGCGGCAAGGACATTCCCATCATCCATCGCTTCTTCATCGGCTATTATTACGGAGCGAAAATGGCCAAGCCGGAGACCAAGGTTCTTGAAAGCTATTCCGGCACGTTCACCGATCCCGCCGCCGGCAAGGAATATACGTTGGCGCTCGTCAACCAGGGTTCGGACATCAACTTCGCGGTCGCGGGCGCGACCAGCGCCGGGGTCATCGATGCGGCGAAAAGCTCGAACACATTCGCCATCGGCGTTGATTCCGACCAGAACTACATGGCGCCCGGCCATGTCCTGACCTCGATGGTCAAGCGGGTCGACACCCAGGCTTTCGACATGATCAAATCGGTCGCCGACGGGACGTTCAAAGGCGGCACGGTGCTCTATTACGGCCTGAAAGAAGGCGGCGTCGACGCGGCGATGGACCAGTATAACAAGGGCCTCATTCCCGACGACGTGCTGAAGCAGGTCGACGACTTGCGCCAGAAAGTGATTTCCGGCGAGATCGTCGTGCCGAACTATTTCGATCTCAAGCCGGGCCAGAAGGAAATGGGTAAGCCGCCGATCGCGACGCCGCCTTCGATCGCTAACGCCAAGTAGGATGAAGGCGCGGCGGCCGCGTTGCGGCCGCCGCCCTGACCAGCGGAGGGCAGCGTGGAAGCCGGCGTCGACCTCGTCGCCATGACGCATATCGCCAAGCGCTTCGAAGCGCTAACGGCGATCCACGACGCGTCCCTGACGATTCGGCCGGGCGAAATTCATGCGCTGGTCGGCGAGAACGGCGCCGGCAAGACCACGCTGATGAACATCCTCTACGGCCTGCTGCCGCGCGACGGCGGCGAGATC
>DATGLU010000383.1:0-2670 GCA_035294045.1 Roseiarcus sp.
ATCGGCGACGCCTGGTTCGAGCATTCGCGAAGCGTCGAAGTGTTCGGCGCGGCCGTGAGGATCGTCGGACCGACGGAGCTCCTCCTATCGAAGTCGTTCATCCAGCAGCGCCATCGCTATGACGGCGCCGACATCGCGCATATTCTTTTGAGAGCCCGCGATCAGATCGATTGGCCGAGGCTGCTCGGCTATATGGAGACGCATTGGGAAGTGCTGCTGATGCATCTCCTGAACTTTCGCTGGATATATCCGACAGAGCGCGAAGCCATTCCAGCCTGGCTCCTCGACGAGCTTCTCGACCGCTTAGCCAAGCAACGGCAATTACCGCCGCCGCAAATGAAGGTTTGCCGCGGCCGCATGTTTTCGAGCGCCGATTACGAAATCGACGTGAAGGAATGGGGCTTTGCCGATGTCGGCGGCGAGGGAGAATGGCGCAGCGAATGACCGCAAGGGATCCGGCCGGCAATGGCTGACAGCGAGGACGTGCTTAGAGTCGCCGCGATCGGCGACCTTCATGTCAAGGAAGACGGCGCCGTCTCCTATAAGAACCTTTTCGGCGAAATCTCGCGCGCGGCGGATGTCCTGGCTTTGGCCGGCGACTTGACCGATCTCGGCAAAAGCAGGGAAGCCGAACTCTTGGCCGAGGACCTCAAAGCCTGCACCATTCCCGTTGTCGCGGTGCTCGGCAACCACGACTATGAATCGGATAGGGTGGACGATATCCGCGGCGTGCTGCGCCAAGCGGGCGTGCGCCTGCTTGACGGCCAGGCGACGGAGATCAGCGGGGTCGGCTTCGTCGGCGTCAAAGGCTTTGTCGGCGGCTTCGGCAAGACGATGCTGGGCTCCTTCGGCGAGCCGGCGATCAAGGCGATGGTCGCCGAAAGCGTCAGCGAGGCGATGCGGCTCGAAAACGCGATGCGCCAGGTCCGGGCCGAGCGCGCCTTGGTCATCCTCCACTATGCGCCGATCGCCGAGACGATTGCGGGCGAGCCGTTGGAGATTTTCCCTTTTCTCGGCTCGTCGCGCCTCGCCGAGACCATCGACCGCTTCAAAGTGAGCGCCGTCGTGCATGGCCATGCCCATCGCGGCGTCTATCAAGGCCGAACGCCGGGCGGCGCGCCGGTCTATAACGTCGCCCGGCAGATCGAGAAGCCGGACGGCCGCCCTTACGCGCTGCTGCGCATTTGAGCGTCGAAAGGCGGCGCGGAAACGTGTAAGGAAGGCCTTTCCGACCAGGATCAGGCGAGGATAACCACAATGGCCAATGAGAAAATGGCGGCGCAAATCGCCAGCAAGGACGGCTTCATCGCCGCGCTCGATCAGAGCGGCGGATCGACGCCTGGCGCCCTGCGCCTCTACGGCGTTCCCGACAGCGCCTATAGCGGCGAAGCCGAAATGTTCAACCTCATGCATGAAATGCGCGTGCGGATCATGACCGCGCCAGCGTTTACCGGGGCTAAGGTGATCGCGGCGATCCTCTTCGAAGGCACGATGGACCGCCAAGCGAAGGGCAAGCCCGTTCCGACCTTCCTTTGGGAGGAGCGCGGCGTCGTTCCCTTCGTCAAGGTGGACAAAGGCCTGGATGCGGAAAAGGACGGCGTCAGCCTGATGAAGCCGATGCCGACCTTGGACGCGCTGCTGTCGCGGGCGTCCAAGCTCGGCGTCTACGGCACGAAGATGCGCTCGGTCATCAATCTGCCCTCGCCGACCGGCATCGCCGCGATCGTCGCGCAGCAATTCGAGGTCGCCGCGAAAATCGCCGAATATGGCCTGATGCCGATCATCGAGCCCGAAGTGTCGATCAAGAGCCCGGATAAGAAGGGCGCCGAGGCGATCCTTCTCGAAGAGCTCGCCAAGCATATCGAGGCCTTGCCGAAAGGCCGTCAGGTGATGCTGAAGCTGACCATTCCGGACGTGCCAGACCTCTATGCTGGGCTCATCGCCCATAAGAACGTCGCCCGCGTCGTGGCTTTATCCGGCGGCTATAAGCGGGACGACGCCTGCAAACGGCTCGCCGCCAATCACGGCATGATCGCCAGCTTTTCGCGCGCTCTGGTCGAAGACCTCAAAGCGTCGATGAGCGACGCGGAATTCCAGGCCGCGCTGGCGCGGTCGATCGACGAAATCTACCAAGCTTCGACCGTCAAGGTTTAGCGCAAGAGATGAGCGTCGACGCCGAAATCGTCTTTCTTTTCGACGTCGACAACACGCTGCTCGACAACGACCGCTTCCAAGGCGACCTTAGCGCGCATTTGAACGCAGCCTATGGCGAGCGCGCCAATGCTCGCTATTGGGCGCATTTCGAGGCTTTGCGCGGCGAGCTCGGCTATGCCGATTATCTTGGCGCCTTGGAGCGTTATCGGCTGGAGAATCCGCATGAGCCGGCGGTCCTGCGCTTAGCCGACTGGCTCTTGGACTATCCCTTCGCCGACCTCCTCTATCCCGGCGCAATCGACGCCGTCCGACATGTCCGGCAATGGGGGCCGGCAGCCATTCTTTCCGATGGCGACGCGGTCTTCCAGCCGCGGAAGATCGCGCGCGCCGGGCTTTGGGACGCGTTTGACGGAGGCGTGCTGATCTACGTCCACAAAGAGACGGAATTGGCCGATGTCGAGCGCTGGCGCCCCGCCGGGCACTACGCGCTGATCGACGACAAGGTCCGGATTTTGA
>DATGLU010000384.1:0-6409 GCA_035294045.1 Roseiarcus sp.
CGGATATCCGCCGACCTCTCGCGGCGGGCGATGCTCGGTGGAGCGGCGGCGCTGCTGGCGCCTTTTATCGGGCTCCGGCCGGCAAAGGCGCTGAGCGAGCGGCCGCCGGCGCCGGGACGGCCCGTCCTGTTCTCGAATCTGCGGCTGTTTGACGGCTCGACGACCGCCCTGCGGCAAGGCGTCGGCGTACTGGTGAGCGGCAACAAAATATCGGGCCTGCCGTCGGCGAGCGAAAAGGTGGACGGCGCGGAGGTGATCGACTGCGGCGGCCGCGTGGCGATGCCGGGCCTGATCGACGCGCATTGGCACGCCATGCTGTGCGGCATCGGCTTCGCCGAGGCGCTGACGGCGGACGCTCCCTATCTTCACCTGGTCGCCGCGCGCGAGGCCGAGCGCACCTTGCTGCGCGGCTTCACGACGGTGCGCGACGCCGGCGGTCCGACTTTCGCCCTCAAGCGCGCGATCGATTCCGGAATCGTCAACGGACCGCGCATTTTTCCGTCCGGCGCCATGGTGTCGCAGACGTCCGGCCATGGCGATTTCCGCCAGCGGTATGAGATACCGCGCGGCCCGCAGACGCCGCTCAGCCTGGCCGAGACCGCCGGCGTCGGCGTCATCGCCGACGGCGAGGCCGAAGTGCTGCGCCGGGTTCGCGAGCAGCTCCTGCTCGGCGCGACGCAGATAAAAATGATGGCGGGCGGCGGCGTCTCCTCTCATTACGATCCGATCGACGTCACGCAATATAGCGAGGGCGAATTGCGCGCCGGGGTCGGGGCGGCCGAGGACTGGGGCACTTACGTCATGACCCATGTCTATACGCCGCGCGGCATCCAGCGGGCGATTCGCGCCGGCGTGAAGTCGATCGAGCACGGCCAACTCACCGACGAGGAATCCGTCCGGATGATGGCGGGCGAAGGCGTATGGTGGAGCCTGCAGCCGTTTTTCGCCGACGAGGACTCGAATCCGAAGGTCGACCCGGTCAGTCGCGCCAAGGCCGAAGTGGTTTCGCAGGGCACGGCGAGAGCTTACGAACTTTCAAAACAGTACAAAGTCAAAACCGCCTGGGGAACGGACATCCTGTTCGCGCCGCAGAATCTGTCCTTTCACGCGCGCCACCTCGCCAAGCTGACGCCGCGCTTTTACGAGCCGCTCGAGCTTTTGCGCATCGCCACGGCGCGCAACGGCGAATTGCTGCGCCTGTCCGGCCCGCGCTACCCGTACGACGGCGATCTCGGCGTGATCGCGCCGGGCGCGCTCGCGGATCTTCTCGTCGTCGACGGCGATCCGAGCAAGAGCCTCGATTTCCTGGTTGCGTCGAACGAGACTTTGCGGATCGTGATGAAAGACGGACGCATCTATAAAAACACGCTCTGATAGCCGTTAAGCGCTGACTGAGTTGAGTTGCGGGTCATTTCCGGCGCTGGCGGCCCGGCTTTTCCGTGAAAATTGGGCAGTGTGCGCCGCTTTGCAGCCACAATCTCAGCTCGCCAAGAGCCGGCCGCGCGCCGGAACCCGACGCGGCCTGACGCGTTGCTTCCCGCGAGCATCGAAAGGAGAGCAGTATGGATCGCGAACATGTGAAGGGCGCGGCTGACAAGGCCAAGGGCGCCGTCAAGGATGCGGCCGGCAAGCTGATGGACGACAAGAAGATGCAGGCCGAAGGGAAATTCGACAAGGCGAAAGGAGCCGCCCATAACGCCGCGGGCGATGCAAAGGACGCCGCGCGGCGCGCCAAGGAAGATATCGAGCGCCATTGAACGAAACCGATGAGGGGGCTGCTCCTGCCCCAAACCTCGCCGCCCTTCGGGGCGGCTTTTTTTGTACCCGCTTGCGACAGCGCCTCTATTTCTTCAGCCGGTACCCCGTCCGGAAAATCGTCACCACCGCCGCGAGGCACAACGCGAGAAAAAACAGCGTCATGCCGAGGCTGATGCGGATATCGACATCCGCCTTGCCGTAGAAGCTCCAGCGAAAGCCGCTGATCAGATAGACGACCGGGTTGACCAGGGCGATCTTCCGCCAGAGCGGCGGCAACATGCCGATCGAGTAGAAGCTGCCGCCGAGAAAGGTCAGCGGCGTGATGATGATCAGCGGCACGACCTGCAGCTTCTCGAAATTGTCGGCCCAAATGCCGATGACGAAGCCGAACAGGCTGAACGTCGTCGCGGTGAGGATGAGGAACAGCGCCATCCAGAACGGATGCTCGATGCGCAGCGGCACGAACAGCGTCGCCGTTGCGAGGATGATCAGGCCGAGCAGGATGGATTTCGACGCCGCCGCGCCGACATAGCCGATCACCACCTCGATTCCCGAGATCGGCGCGGAAAGCACTTCGTAGATCGTGCCGACGAAGCGCGGGAAATAGATGCCGAACGACGCGTTGGTGATGCTTTGCGTCAGCAGCGACAGCATGACCAGACCGGGCACGATGAAGGCGCCGTAGCTGACGCCGTCGATCGTCGTCATGCGCGCGCCGATCGCCGCGCCGAACACGATGAAATAGAGCGAGGTCGATACGACCGGCGCGACGATGCTTTGCAGCAGCGTGCGCCGCGTCCGCGCCATTTCGTAGCGATAGATCGCCTGGATGGCGTGGACGTTCATGGCCGCTCCCGGATGATGTCGACGAAGATTTCCTCGAGGGAGCTGGTCTTGGTGTCGATGTCGCGATAGGCGAGGCCGGCCGCCTCGATCGCCTGGAGCACGGGACGAACGCCGATAGAGTCCCGGGCGGTATCGTAGACATAGGTCAGCTCGCATCCGTCGGCCGACAGAGCCAAACCATAGGGGACGAGAGACTCGGGAAGACGGGGCAACGCCTCGTGCAGCGTGACAACGAGCGTCTTCTTGCCCAGCTTATGCATCAAGGCGACTTTTTCCTCGACCAGCACCAGCTTGCCGTTATTGATCACGCCGACGCGGTCGGCCATCTCCTCAGCCTCCTCGATATAATGGGTGGTGAGGATGATGGTGACGCCGGAATCGCGCAAAGTCCGCACCATGCGCCACATGTCGCGGCGCAATTCGACATCGACGCCGGCGGTCGGCTCGTCGAGAAACAGGATGCTCGGCTCGTGCGACAGCGCCTTGGCGATCATCACGCGGCGCTTCATGCCGCCGCTCAAGGTCATGATTTTGGCGTCGCGGCGGTCCCACAGCGCAACCTCGCGCAGGACATGCTCGATATGGGCGGGATTGGCCGGCCGGCCGAACAGGCCGCGGCTGAACCGCATCGTATTGGACACGGTCTCGAACATATCCGTGGTCAGTTCCTGCGGCACCAGGCCGATCTTGGCGCGCGCGGCGCGATAATCGGCTTTGATGTCATGCCCATCGGCCGTCACCGAGCCCTCGCTGGCGGTGACGATGCCGCAGATGATCGAGATCAGCGTCGTCTTGCCCGCCCCGTTCGGCCCGAGCAGCGCGAAAATCTCGCCGCGGCGGATTTCAAGATTGACGGCGTCGAGCGCCTTGAAGCCCGTATCGTAGACTTTCGAGAGATTGGCGACGCGGACGACCGGCTGGGTCGAGGCGGCGGCTTTCGGCGGAGCGGTGGTGAGAAGCACTGGGGCGAGCTTTAACGGCGAGTTTTGGTGAAAGGGCGCGCACCATATACCGGCGGCGGCGACAGCGCGAGCTTGGCGAAGATGGGCGAAACCGCCGGAAGGCGGTGGAGAGCGGCATATTCCGCATTGGCCGCAGGCGGCTCGTCGGGCTAGGCTTGAGCTTTCTTCGTTTTGCTCGGGAGCCGTCGTGAAGAAGGCCGTCCAAGCGCGCCGGGCGCCGGCGCGTCCCAGCCGCGAAGCGGCGTCCGAACTCAAATTCGATCTCGAAGAGTTCGGCAGAATCGAGAACTTTCTCGAATACGAAGACGACTCGGAATCGCTTCAAGAGCAGTTCCAGCTCGCGCTGCTGATTGGGCAGGAGGCCGCGCCGTATGAGAATGCGGACGAAATTTTCGGCGATCTCGTCGAAGCCCTTGATCAGACGCGGGTCGACGCCAATAGCGGCGATCCTGACGCGCGGCGAGAATTGAAATCCGTGCAGCGTTTGCTCGATCAATCGATCCAAAGCGGGGCCGTCCCCCCGCCCTTGCTGATCATCTTCGGCAAGCTCTTCGCCGGCGCGGGGGTCGATATCGGCGAGACGGCGCGCGCCGCAATACGGGCCGCCGTCAAAGCCGGCATCCTTCCGGCCGGCGCGGACTTCTACCGGATTTTCATCGCCTCGCTTTTCTCTGAAGGCCTCGACGACCCGTTCGCCTTCCACGAGGTTGTGCGGCAGACGATCGCGATCTTTCCGATCGAGGAGCAAATCGCCGTGGTGACCGGCCTGACGGAAGACGAAAGGCCGGCGCCGCGGCGGACCGCGGTCGGCTTCCTGCTCGATCCCGAAGACGCGCTCGCGCTCGCCGCGATCAAAAGCCTGGGGAAGGCGCGCGGCCGCTTGGATGAGCCCAGCCGCCGGCGGATCGAGCTCATTCGGCCCTTGCTGGCGCGGGGCCGAGGCGAGGCGATCGCGGCGGCTTTTGGGCCGCCGGCCGCAGAGGGCCTCGGTCCCCTTTCGACGGCGCCGGTCAAGATCGTCAAAGCATGGGCCTCGATCCGCGACGGCGCCGGGGTGAGCACGCTTTTCGTCCGCTTCAAACGCGCATCACGCTTTGCGATCGCCTCGATCATGGTCAAGCCGGAAGGCGTCGCCGACGCGCTGCTGCACGAAGACCTGTCGCGGGCCGACGCGGAGCGGATGGAATCGATGCTCAAGTCGGTCACGGCGAGCTTTGAGATTCGTCTCGAGACGTGGGTTCGGATGCTCCGCCGCTCGCTCGGGCGCAACTTGGCCACGAACAATCCGCCATCTTTCTCATTCATAGACGTCATGGAGGCGCTTCAGCTCGGCGCGATCGCGCCCGACGTTTCGACGTTGGCGGAAATCATCGAGGCCCTGCTTGCCGAAATCCCCGATCGCGACGACCCCGAGCGGATCGGCAGGGCGCATGACGAGATCGCCATCAGCGAGGAATTCGAGAGCTGGTTCGAAGCCGACGAGGAGATCGACGAAAAGCTGCAAGCCGCCAAGAGCAGAAGCGCCGCCGCCGCGCTCGTTCTGAAATCGTACCTGCCGGCGCGGCGCGACTTCTGGGCCGCGCAATGCGCCTTCTCCGCCCTCGCGGTCAAAGACAGCACAACGCCGCGCAATGCGCTTTGGACTAATTTGGCGCTAGTCAGCCGCGACATTGCCGGCTCGACGCCGCTTGAAAGCATTCCCTTGATGCGTCAAATCGCCAGGCGCAGCGCCGAGGCGTATTTCGCGCAGAAATGAGCCGGCGAGCCTGACCGCCCTCCTTCGCCATCGCTTAGGCGCGTTTGCACAGGCGCAAGGTTTGCCCCTGGACGCTTGCCCGACAGGCGCCCACATTACGGCCTGACAAAGGGCGCCGTCGCGCCCTTAAGGAACCTCCCTCATGTCCATTCGTCCGATCAAGCGCATCGCGCAATCGACGCCGACGATCGAAGGAGCCGGCGTCAAGCTGCGCCGCGCCTTCGGCTTCGGCGATCCGTCGGAATTCGATCCGTTTTTGATGATGGACGATTTCCGCGGCGACAATCCCGCCGACTATGCCGCCGGCTTTCCCTGGCATCCGCATCGCGGCATCGAGACCATCACTTACGTGCTGGCCGGCGCGGTCGACCATGGCGACAGCCTCGGCAATCGCGGCAGCCTGGGCGCCGGCGACGTGCAATGGATGACCGCCGGCAGCGGCATCCTGCATCAGGAAATGCCGAAAGGCGACGCCAAGGGCCGCATGCATGGCTTCCAGCTCTGGGCCAATTTGCCCTCGTCGCTGAAAATGACCTCGCCGCGCTATCAGGACATCCCGGCGCTGGCGATCCCGGAAGTGGTCGACGACGACGGCGTCGCGGTGCGCGTCATCTGCGGCGATTTCTGGGGCAAGAAGGGTCCGGTCGACGGCATCGCCGCCGAGCCGCGCTATCTCGACGTCTGGGTGCCGCCGGGCAAGCGCAAGACTCTGCCGGTCGAGACTTACCGGCAGGCCTTCGCCTATATTTTCGAGGGCTCCGGCGCGTTCTCCGACGCCTCGCAGCCGTTCGGCGTGCTGCATGAACGCCAGGTCGACGGCGAGGAAGTGCTGGTTCGCGACAAGGTCGGCAATCGCTCGCTCGTGGTTTTCGGCGGAGGCGATGAAGTGACGGTGCAAGCCGGAGACGAAGGCGTTCGCTTCCTGCTCGTCTCCGGCCGGCCGATCAAGGAGCCGGTCGCCTGGTACGGACCGATCGTGATGAATACGCAAGCCGAAATCCGCCAGGCGATCGCCGAGCTGAATTCCGGCGCCTTCATCAAGGAAGGCTCTTCGAACGTCCTTCGAGCGCGTTGAGATAGACGTTCA
>DATGLU010000385.1:0-6342 GCA_035294045.1 Roseiarcus sp.
GTCGCCGCCAAGCCAGCTCAGCCAGAACGTGCCGAGGACGCGGTCGCCGACTTTGGCGCGAGTGACGCCGTCGCCGACCGCGACCACCTCGCCCACGCCGTCCGACGTCGGCACGAGGGGGAGCGGAAATTTGTACGGATAGGTTCCAGCGACCATGTCGGTGTCGCGGTAGTTGATGGACACGGCGCGCGTGCGGATCACCACCTCGCCGCGCCGCGGCTCGGGCTTTGGCCGGTCGACGAGTTTTAAATGGTCGAGTCCGAACTGGCCGTCGATCACGATTGCTTTCATTGAAGCTCCTCCATGCCAGTCGCGGCAAATGAGCCACATCTATCGACGAAAGGGAATAGAGGTGGGGCGGCGGCGGCTTGCCGAAGCGATCGAAAATGTGCGGCCCGTGACGTAGGAAGAGGCGCATCGTCTACTCTTTGCGCCTCCTCCAGGCGCAAGCGAGCCTCGCACCTATCCAATCGGATAAGAGCGCTCCCGCTCATTTTCGTCGGCGCCTCTCCCAAAACGGCGGCGCGCCTATCCGTCGGCAGGCTTTTCGCTGCCGGTCGCCGCGAATATCCTGACCGCCTCGATGTCGCCGGCCAGTCGCGCGGGGCCGAGAAGCCGTTCGGCCGAACGTTACGGCGGCTCGGCCTGCGACGCCGTTCGCCCGGCGGCTCGCCGCCGAGCCGGGGAGGATGTCATGGCCATTCACGTCCGCGTCGTCACGCCGATCACCACCGTAGGCTTCCGTACGTCCGAGGACGCGGCGCGCCTCTCCTCGGAAGGCGTCAGGGTGGACTTCGTCAACATCCAGACCGGTCCCGCCTCGATCGAATGCGAGTACGAGATCATGCTCGCGCAACCCGGCACGGTCGCCCGGACGATCGAGGCCGAGCGCGAGGGGGCCGACGCCGTGGTGATCGACTGCATGGGCGATCCCGGCCTTTTCGGCGCTCGCGAATGCGTCGCAATTCCAGTGCTCGGCCCGATGCAGACCGCCATGGCCACGGCGGCGATGCTCGGTCACAAGTTCAGCGTGGTCACAGTGCTGAGCCGGATCCTGCCGATGATCGAGACCCAGGCGGCGATCTACGGTCTGACCAGCAGGCTTGCTTCGGCGCGCTCGGTCGACATCCCGGTTTTAGAGCTGGAGAAAGATCTTGCGGCGACCAAACGCGCGCTGATCGCCGAAGCGAAAAGGGCGATCGTCGACGACAGGGCCGATGTCATCATCTTCGGCTGCACTGGCATGCTCGGATGCGCCGACGCCGTGCGCGAAGGCCTGCTCAAGGAAGGGCTGGACGCGCCGGTCATCGACCCCGTGCCACACGCGGTGAATATCGCGGCCGCGCTCGTGCGCTCGCGGCTGGCTCATAGCAAGCGCGCCTATCAGCCGCCGCCCGCGAAGAAGGTGGTCGGCTATGCCGGCATTGGCCTCGGCGCCGAAAATAGGGTTGCTGCGGAATAGCGGGAGCGGGGGCGCGCTTGGGCGGCGAATTGGACATGGCGATCGCCTCGGCCGTTTCGCAATCCACGCCTCGCTCGCGGTTGAGCGCGCTCCGGCTGGGCCGCAGCCGCCTCTGGCTGCTCGTCGTCCCCATGGCGATATTTTTTCTGGCGTTCTTTGTCTTTCCCGTTCTGTCGTTGCTGGCCGACGCTTTCGACAAGCCCTTGCCGGGCAGAGTCGCGCCGCATGGCGATTTCGTGCTGACCAACTTCCGCCGCTTCTTCAGCCTTGCGCAGTACTACAATTCGGCGCTCCTCACCATCGAGATTTCGGTCGTATCGTCAATCAGCGCGGCAATTCTCGGCTATCCATTGGCCTATGTGATCGCCAAGATCGAGCGGCCGGCCTGGAACACGGTGTTGATGATTCTCGTGCTCGCCTCGATGCAACTCGACGGCGTCATCCGCCTCTACGGCATGATGGTTTTGCTCGGCGACAATGGCTTGATCAACGGCACGCTGCTACGTTGGCATTATCTCGATAAGCCATTGCCGCTGATGTACAACGTATTCGGCGTTATCGTCGGCACCGTGCAGATCACGCTGCCGTTCATGGTCCTATCGTTGATCGGCGTCATTCGCAGCATCCATCCCTCGTTCGAGGAGGCGGCGCGCAGCCTAGGGGCCACGCGTTGGCGTGCGTTTCGCGACGTCACCTTACCGCTGACCATGCCGGGGCTGCTTGCCGGCATGCTGCTCGTCTTCGCGCTCTCCAGCAGCAGCTATGTCGTTGCGGCGCTGATGGGCGGTTGGAAAGTCTGGGTGCTGCCCATCCATATTTTCGAGCGGATTTCGAATAGCGGCCAATGGCAATTCGGCGCGGCGCTATCGACGATCCTCTTCCTCATCAACCTCAGCGCGGTGTTCGTCTACCAATTCGTCAGCTCACGCCTGACCGGGGGGCGGACGTGAGCCAGCCGATTCGCTTTCACTGGATCATCTGGCTTGGCGCCGCGGCGGCGCTCGTCGTCTTGCTGCTGCCCGTGGTGATCGTCGTCATGGCGGGCTTGACGGCCGGCGAATATCTGACCTTCCCGCCGCAGGGGCTGTCGCTGCGCTGGGTGATCGCTTTCTTGCGCTCGCCGACTTTCTTTCCCGCCTATTTGTTCAGCCTTGAACTTGCCGCCGTCACCATGGCGATCTCGACGGTCATGGGCACGATGGCCGCCGTCTATGTCACTCGGACGCGGTTCAAGGGCGCGCCGACGATGCGCGGCTTATTCATGTCGCCGATCGTCCTGCCGGGCCTGGTCCTCGGTTTGGCGCTGTATGTCTTCTATGTCACGACCAATATCGGCTTGGCGCGGACATTCGGCGGCTTGCTGATCGGCCACGTTCTGGTGACCTCTCCCTTCGTGTTGGCCACGGTTTCGGCCTCGCTGGTCGGTTTCGACCTGTCGCTCGAGGAGGCGGCGCGCAGCCTTGGCGCGGGGCCGTTCCAGGCTTTCCGCCTCGTCACGCTGCGGATCATCGCGCCGGCGGTCAGCGCCGGCGCGATTTTCGCCTTCATCATATCGTTCGGCCAATTCGATCTGTCGCTCTATCTCGGCACGCCGAATCTGACCAACCTGCCTTATGCGATGTACATTTCACTTCGATACAAGTTCGAGCCGACGGCGGCCGCCGCCGGCATTTTCGCGATCGCCTTGGTCGTGGCTTCGATGGTGCTGTCGTCGCGCTTGGTGAATCTGGGCAAGCTCGTCGCCAACACGCGGCTGCGTTGGTGATCGGCGAGATTCGGGAGCGGCGACGGAAGATTAGCGACTTTGGAGAGGGAGGAATGATCATGAATAAGGAGCGAGGGAAAAGCTTAAACCGTCGAACGGTGCTTAAAGGAGCGGCAAGCGCGGCGGCCGCCGCGAGCATTTTCAATATCAATCACGCCTGGTCCAGCGACGTCGTATGGGACGGCAAGCCGTTCGACGCCGGCGGCGCGACGCTGCGCATCGCGGAATGGGGCGGCTTCTGGGAGGAATCGGTCCGCAAATATCTGCTGCCCGATTTCGAGAAAGACTACAATTGCAAGATTTCGTGGGATTCCGGCTTTCCGTGGTTCCCGAAATTCACCGCCGGGGGACCGAAGAGTCCTTTCTGCGATATCGCCAACTGGAACCTGAAGGACATGTACCAGACGGCGCGGGCCGGCGACTTCTTCCTGCCGCTCGACGAGGTGTTGCCCAACATCCCGAACGCCGCAAATCTCTGGGACTTCGCCAAGGTGACCGGTTTGGGGATCACCTGGGCCTATGGCCGCTACACGTTCGGCTATCGCACCGATATGATCGACGCGCCGATCAAAGCCTTCAAAGACTTCTGGCGGCCGTCGCTGGCCGGAAAGCGCGGCACTTACGTCACTGTGAACGAGCTTCAGATGACGCTATTCCTCACGTCCTGCGCTATTTTCGGCAAGGACGAGTTCGACCTGAAGGCCGGCTATGATGCAATGAAGAAGCTGGCGCCGATCAAGACCAGCGATTTCACCGGCAACATGCAGGCTCTGCTCGAACGCGGCGAGGTGGTCGCCTGCAACCAGTGGGACGGCGAAATGTGGGCGATGGCGGATCGCGGCGTCAAGGTCGATCAGTACATTTGGGAAGAAAAGAAACCACTGTTGACCCAGACGCGGACGATCAGCAAATACGCCGAGCCGATGCAGAAAAAGCTCGCTTTTGCGCTGATGGACCGCACGCTCGATCCGAAAGTGTTCGGCAAGTTCGCCGAGCTCTTCTATCTTCGGCCGACCTGCAAAAATATCGAGGTTACGCCGAAAATGGCCGCGAAAGGCATCACCAATACGGCCGATTCGATCAAGGGATTCTGGATCCCGGACTATCAGAAATATCTCGATCATGCCGATGAGATCGAAGAAACCGTCAACGGCATCTTCTCGGCGTAAAATTGGTGCGTGGCCTTCAGGAGGGGCGAGGAATTGGCTGTCGTCGAGCTTGTCGGGTTGACAAAGGCGTATAACCGCGAGCCCGCGGTCTCGCAGGTCAATCTCAAAATCGCCTCGGGCGAATTCTTTTCCCTTCTCGGGCCTTCGGGCTGCGGCAAGACGACCACTCTGCGCATGGTGGCCGGCTTTGTCGCGCCCGACGAAGGCCGAATCCTGATCGACGGGGACGATATCGTCGACCGGCCGCCGGAAAAGCGCGATCTCGGCATCGTTTTCCAGAACTACGCGATTTTTCCGCATATGAGCGTCGCCGACAACATCGCTTTCGGCCTGCGCATGCGCAAGGTCGACAAGCCGACCGTCGAGCGGCGGGTGCGCGAGGCGCTCAAACAGGTCGGGCTTGTCGGATATGAGCGCCGGTTCCAGCGCGAACTCAGCGGCGGCGAGCAACAGCGGGTCGCGTTGGCGCGCGTCCTCGTCACGCAGCCGCGCATTCTGTTGCTCGACGAGCCGTTAAGCGCGCTCGACAAGAATCTCCGCGAAGAAATGAAATACTGGATCAAGGGTCTGCAGAAGTCCCTGGGCATCACTACAATCTATGTGACCCATGACCAGAGCGAGGCGCTGACCATGTCCGATCGGATCGGGGTCATGAACAAGGCGCGGGTTGTTCAGGTCGGCGCTCCGACGGAAATCTACGAGCGCCCAGCCGATCTCTTCGTCACGACTTTCATCGGTCAATCCAATCTGCTCGATGCGACGGTCAGGCGATCGACCGCCGACGCCGTCGACCTGACGCTCGGCGAGGGCTTTTCGCTGGTCGCGCCACCGCGGAAGGAGCTGAGGGCAGGTCAGAAAGTGAAGCTCGTCATCCGGCCGGAGAATGTCCTGCTCGACGGCGGCGATGATGGCGGCTTGGTCCGTCTTCCCGCAATTGTCGATGCGAAAGTGTTTCAGGGAGCGTTGATCCGCTATCAGCTCATGGCGGCGGGACAGCCGATCTTCGCTGAGGTGCAGAACCGGGCGCAGCGCGCGCAGTACGATGTCGGCAGCCGGATCACAGTGAGCTGGCGGCCGGAAAGCACCGAGGCGTTGCCTGTCGAGTGACGATAACGAGCTTTGAGCGGCTTTTCAGCCATCCTGGGGGCGGTCGAGACATGCGTATCGGGATCGATGTCGGAGGGACGAATACAGACGCGGTGCTGATGAACGGCCTCAACGTGCTTGGCTGGCGGAAGACGCCGACGACGCCGGATGTCGGCGCCGGCATCATCACTGCGCTGCGCGAGTTGCTCGCCGAGACCAGAGTCGCCGCCGCCGACATCAAGGCGGTGATGATCGGCACGACCCATTTCACCAATGCGATCGTCGAGCGCCGGCGATTGGTCGAGGTCGCCGCGATCCGCCTCGGTCTTCCGGCGACCCGCTCTCTGCCGCCCTTGACCGATTGGCCCGCCGACCTCGCCGCCGCGGTCGGTAGACATCGCTACATGCTGCGGGGCGGCAATGAATTTGACGGCCGCGAGATTGCGCCGCTCGACGAGTTGGGCCTGCGCGATATCGCCAAGGAGATCCGGCGGAAGAATATCACGGCCGCGGCGATCAGCTCGGTGTTCTCGCCGGTGACGGCTGAAATGGAGCAGCGCGCCGCCGGTATCCTCGCCGAGGAGGCGCCGGGCGTTCGGCTGTCGCTCTCGCACGAAATCGGGCGCATCGGCTTTCTCGAGCGCGAGAACGCCACGATCATGAACGCCTGCCTCGTCGACCTCGCCTTCGCCGTGGTTTCCTCGTTTCGCCGCGCGCTGCGGGAGTTGAAGATCGAGGCGCCCTTTTTCATCAGCCAGAACGACGGCACGCTGATGGCGCCACAGCATGTCGAGCGCTATCCGGTGCTCACCTTCGCTTCCGGCCCGACCAATTCGATGCGCGGCGCCGCGCTGCTCGCC
>DATGLU010000386.1:0-2650 GCA_035294045.1 Roseiarcus sp.
ATCGGTCGGTCGCCGGCTCGCCGCCAAGCTCGGCCTGCCTTTCGTCGACGCCGACGCCGAGATCGAGACTGGCGCGCAGATGACCGTGCCGGAGATTTTCGCGCGCTTCGGCGAAGCCTATTTCCGCGACGGCGAGCGCAAAGTGATCGCCCGGCTGATGGCCGACGGCCAGAAAGTGCTCGCCACCGGCGGCGGCGCCTTCATGAACGAAGCGACCCGCCAGCGGATCGGCGAGCGCGGCGTCTCGATCTGGCTCAAGCCCGATTTCGAAACGCTGATGCGCCGCGTCCGCAAAAGGACGAATCGGCCCTTGCTGCAGACCGCCGATCCCGAAGAAACCGTGCGCAAGCTGCTCGCCGAGCGTTCGCCGGTCTACAGCCTCGCCGACCTGACGATCGAATCGCGCGATGGCCCGCACGAGATCGTGGTTGACGCGATCATTGCGGCGCTGGCGCGCCGGGCGCCGGGCGAAACCGGCGAACCGCCGCCAGGCGGGACGGATCGGGCGCAACTCCAGCGCCGCGAGGTGAATGTCGCGCTCGGCGACCGCGCCTATAAGATCGTTATCGGCGACGGATTGATCGAGGAGGCCGGCGCGCATATCGCGCGGCTCGCGCCGGACGCGCATTGCGCGATCGTCACCGACGAGAATGTCGCGCCGCTCCATCTCGACGCGTTGCGGCGGAGCCTCGCCGCGGCCGGCTTGCGCGAGACGGCGATCCTCGTCCCGCCAGGCGAAACATCGAAGTCCTTTTCGCAATTCGAGCGGGTCTGCGACGCCATCCTCGCCGCCCATATCGAGCGGCGCGACATCGTCGTCGCGCTGGGCGGCGGCGTAATCGGCGATCTTGCCGGCTTCGCAGCAGCGAGCGTCCGGCGCGGCCTTCGCCTCGTGCAAATGCCGACGACCTTGCTGGCGCAGGTCGATTCGTCGGTCGGGGGCAAGACCGCGATCAATTCCCGCCACGGCAAGAACCTGGTCGGCGCCTTCCACCAACCGTTGCTGGTCCTTGCCGACACGCGCGTCCTCGACACGCTGAGCGAGCGCGAGTTTCGCGCCGGCTATGCCGAGACGATCAAATACGGCCTGATCGGCGATCGGCCGTTCTTCGACTGGCTCGAAGCGAGCTGGCGCGACGTCTTCGCCGGCGGCCCGGCCCGGCTGCGCGCCATCGCGACGAGTTGCGCGGCCAAGGCCGCAACCGTCGCCGCCGACGAAACCGAGCAGGGCGAGCGCGCCTTGCTCAATCTTGGCCATACGTTCGGCCATGCTTTCGAGCGGCTCGTCGACTATGACGGCGAGCGGCTCGTCCATGGCGAGGCGGTGGCGATCGGCATGACCTGCGCCTTTCGCTTCTCGCGCCGGCTCGGCCTCTGTCCGGGGCAGGACGCGGTTCGGGTGGAAAATCATTTGCGCGCCGTCGGCCTGCCGACCGAAATGCGCGACATTCCGCGCTTTGCCGCCGAACCCGACGCGATCCTCGCCGCGATGCGCCAGGATAAGAAAGTCGAGCGCGGCCGGCTGACCTTCATTCTGGCGCGCGGCATCGGCGAGAGCTTCATCGCCAAGGACGTCGCCGAGGCGGAGATTCGCGCTTTCCTCGCCGACGAATTCGCGCGCGCTTAAAGATCGTCGCCTCATCCGAGGGAGCCATGACCTTCACCATTGCGGCGCTCATCGTCGTTGCAAGCCTGATCGCGTCGGCGTTTTTCTCCGGCGCCGAGACCGCGCTGACCGCCGCGTCGCGCGTCCGCATGCTCGCTTTGGAGAAATCGGGCAATAAGCGCGCGACCTCGGTCGCCAAGCTGATCGCGCAGCGCGGCCGCTTGATCGGCGCGATGCTGCTTGGCGGCCAGCTCGTGACGATCGCCGCTTCGTCCTTCACGACCAACGTCCTCGTCAACATTGTCGGCGATCGCGGCGTCGTCTATGCGACCGCGATCATGACGGTGCTGATCGTCGTCTTCTCAGAAGTGCTGCCGAAGACGATCGCCATCGCCTATCCCGACCGCGTCTCGCTGACGATCGCGCCGCTCGTCTCGTTCTTCGTCGCGATTTTTTCGCCGATCGTCGCGACGATCGAGACGTTCGTGCGGGCGCTCCTATCGCTTGGCGGCTTGCGCATCGGCGAGCGCGCCTCGATGCTGTCGGGCCATGAGGAGCTGATGAGCGCGGTCGAGCTTCTCCACCGCGAAGGCGGCGTGGCGCGCGACGAGCGCGACATGTTCGGCGGCCTGATTGAGCTTTCCGAGCTCGAAGTCTCCGACGTGATGATCCACCGCACCAATATGCGCACGATCGACGCCGATTTGCCGCCGACGGAGCTGGTGCGCGAGGTGCTCGCCTCGCCCTATACCCGCATGCCGCTGTGGCGCGGCGATCCGGACAACATTATCGGCGTGCTGCACGCCAAGGATTTGCTGCGCGCCCTCGCCGCGGCCGGCGGCGACGCCTCCAAGCTGAAGATCGACGACATTGCGCTGGAAGCGTGGTTCGTGCCCGACACGACTTCGGTACGCGATCAGTTGCAGGCCTTCCTGCGCCGCAAGACGCATTTCGCGCTCGTCGTCGACGAATATGGCGTGGTGCTCGGCCTGGTCACGCTCGAAGACATTCTCGAGGAAATCGTCGGCGATATCCGCGACGAAC
>DATGLU010000387.1:0-3953 GCA_035294045.1 Roseiarcus sp.
GAGACCCAGATGCGCTCGCGCGTGCGGTGGCGGCGGACTTCCGAGACGAAATCGTCGATCCGACCATTGGCGTCGATCAGCGCGCGAAACTGCTCCCTGCGGCCCGGATCGACGTACCATTCGCCGGCTATGTCGCCGACCGCGGCAAGCAGTTCGGCTTCCGTCTCATAGCCGTTGAGGCGCGCCAAAGCCGGATTGGCGCGCATCATCCGGCTTCCGTCGAGGCTCGAGCGATAGACGCCGATCACCGCGTTCTCGAACAGGCTGCGATAGTCGGCTTCGGCGCGGGCGATCTGCGCCTCGCGCTCGCGCCGCTCGGTGATGTCGGTGAAGGTGCGCACGGCGCCGCCGCCCGGAAGCTTGACTGTGCGCACTTCGAGAATTGCGCCGTTCGGCCGGCGCCGCTCATAGGTCGGCGTCGCCTCCGTCAGCGGCGTTCGCCGCCAGGATTCGACCAGAGCCGGATCGACGTCGACGAATTCCTGCAAGGCGATCTGCGCCTCGATGATCGCCGATGCGGCGGGCGCGCCCTCGGCGAGGTTCAGCGGCAGATCGAGAAGCTGGCAGGCGCGGCGGTTGCAGACCTGAATGCGATTATCGCCGTCGACCATGACGATGCCCTGGTCGACATTCTCCAGCGCGGCGGTCAGCGTGTTGCGCGTCTGTTCGAGCTCCGCCGTGCGCGCGGCGACCTTCTGCTCCAATTGCTCGGTGAGCTCGGCGAGCTCGTCGATCATCAAGGTGATCGAGCGGTCGGCGCGCCGCCGATCCTTGTCGGCGTCCTCGTAGGTCGCGCTGACCGAAGCGGCGAGGCGGTCGATATCCGTCGCGCCGTCCGCGCCGGCCGCCTTGGCGAGCTGTTTGCGCAGCAGCGGATGCATTTGTCAGGCGGCCTCGGCGAGCGTCATCACCGTCATCGTCTGATTATGCAGGACCGAGCGGCCGGTGACGCGATGCGGCGAAATCTCGCCATAGGAATAGAAGCCGAGCTTCTGATAGCCGTCGCCGAGCGCTTCGCTCGCCGCCTCGACCTCGCCGACCACGCTCTGGCCCATCAGCAGGCGCCGGCCGATGCAACTGACCATCAAGGCCAAAGCCGAGCCGGACATCTCGTCGGCGAGACGCGCCTGCTGCGCGGCGGCCGAGGCGCCGGCCACGAGCCGGTCGGGATGGCCGCGCATCAATTGCGCGCTCCACCCTTCCGGCATGTTGCCGGCGAACGTCATCGAGCCGGCCTGGCGATCGATGCTCAGCACGGTGCGCACGACATCGTGGTCGGGATGGCGCGGATCGCCGATGCGCAGCGGATAGAGCAGCGCCGAGCCGGGCAGGTCCTTGGAATCTTCCGGGCCGAGATAGCGCTCGTAAAGGTCGAGCGCCTTCTCGCCATTGAGCTCGTAGAGCACGTTGCCTTGCGCCTTGGTCATGACCCGGCGCGGCCCGAACACGCTCCAGCCGCCGGCATTGCCGTGGCCGATGCGCAGCCTGTCGCCGTAAAAGCCGATCGCCGCGACGCGCTTCTCGGCGGGCGCGGCGTCGGCGCCGACCAGGGTGCGGGAAAAATGCGGGCCGTCGCCGGCGAGCCCGCCTGAAACCGGAACCGCCGCGCCGACCGCCTCGACCAGCCCGGCCGCCAGATCGCTGCCATTGACGTTGAGCCCATCGGAGAGGAGCAGCACGCCGGCAAGGCCGTCGCCGCGCAACGCCTCGCCGATCTCGCCGCCGCAGCGGCGCGAATCCGCCGCGCCCGCGATCCTCGTCGCATGGAGCTTGACCCGCGCGGCGTCGAAAGCGACGGCGACGCCGGCGAGGCGGTCGTCCTCGACATCGTCGCCGCAAATCTGTCCGCCGCTGGAGCACCCGGCGATGCGGGCGTTCGGATAGCGGGCGCGAAGGCCGGCGAAGAAACCGCCCTCTTCGAGGATAGGCCGCGGCCCGAAATAGAGGACGAGATCGGCGGCGGGATCGGGCCGCGCCCGCCAGCCTTCGGCCGCCGTCCAGGAGAATCTATCGACGCGCATGGAACGCCTGAGCAGAAAACGCCGGGTCGATATAAGCGAGCGATCTTAAGAAGCCTGTAACGCGCTCGGTAAATAGGAGGCTACTCGGCCCGGACGCTCGGGCTTCGAGGGGAGTTTGTTAACGGCGAGGGCTTTAGGATCGGCGACGCAGGGGCGGCGCAGGATCGACCGTGAGTGCGGATGCAAGCGGCGCAGAGCGGGCCATACGCTCGAGTCGTGGCGCAAACAGCGCCGCTCTACGCGCCGGCGCGGCGCTGGTCTTGGCGGCGGGGATGGTCGCCTCGCTGCACGCCTGGCTAACCTTCTTTCAAGCGTTCAGCGACGGCAGCCGTTACAATGCGGTCGGCGGCGATTTTATGGTCTTCCACACCGCCGCGCGGAACTACCTCGACGGCCATCTGGCGACGATTTTCGACGGGGATCGGCTCACCGCCTTTATCAACAACGCTTATCGCGCCTGGTTGCCGATGGAGCTTCGGTACCGCCCCTGGGTCTATCCGCCAAGCTATCTACTGCTGCTGGCGCCTTTCGGCCTGCTTGGTTTCCTCGCTTCCTATGCCGCGTTTCAGCTAGCAACCGCGACAGCGCTGGTGACGGCGCTGGTCGCAAGCGCTAAGAGACGCCAATCGGCCTGGATCATCGCAACCGCCGCGCTCCTGTCCCCGGCCGCCGTGGACAATATCGGATCGGGTCAGAACGCGTTCCTGATCGCTGCGTTGCTGATTGCGGGTTTCCGGCTGTTGGACCGCCAGCCCGTACTTGCCGGCATGGTTTTGGGCCTCCTTACGGTCAAACCGCAATTCGCGCTCGTTGCGCCCGTCGCGCTGATCGCCGCCGGACAATGGCGGGCCTTGTTCGCTGCGGCCGGATCGGCGCTTTTTCTGGTCGCGGCCAGCGCGGCGGTCATCGGCGTCGACGCTTGGACCATGTGGTTGCAGCAGATCCTGTCGAATCTCGCCGCCGCGAACGCGCAGTGGACCCGATACGGCCGGTTGTGGGGAGATTCGACCTGGACCTGCGCGATTCTGCTGGGCGCGTCGCCGGTTGCGGCGTCAGCGGCGCAATGGACTTCTACGCTTTTCGCCGCCGGGACGGTCGCCGTCGTGTTTAGGCGGCGCTCGGGCGAGACGGCGAGGCTTGTCGTCATTCTTGCGGCGACCGCGTTCGCGGCCCCGTACTGGAGTTTCTACGACGCTGTCCTCCTCGCGATCGCCGGGTTGCTCTGGGCCGCCGACAGGCCCCCCTCGGAAGGTGCGGTCTGGGCATGGATTGTCGCCCTGGCGCTCTGGCTCATTCCGGTCGCTAGCCCGCCGCTGCTCACGCCGGCAGGTCGGTTGATTCCGCTCGTCATCGCGATTTTCCTCGCGCTTTCGATGCGCGAGTCGCAGGCCGACGCCACAGCGAAGCCGTCGCCGCTCACAGGCGTTGCGCCGCTTTAATTGCTGTACTTCGCCGTCTTGCTCTACCCCGCCAGCGCCTGCGCGCCGGCCTCGAATTGCAGCCGGGCGAGGCGGGCGTAGAGGCCGCCGCGGGCGAGCAGGCTCTGATGGTCGCCTTCCTCGACGACGCGGCCTGATTCGATCGTCAGGATGCGGTCGGCATGGATGACGGTCGCCAGGCGGTGGGCGATCACCAAGGTGGTGCGGCCGGCCATCAGCGATTCGAGCGCCTTCTGCACCAGAGCCTCGTTCTCGGCGTCGAGCGCCGAGGTCGCCTCGTCGAGCAGCAGGACCGGGGCGTCCTTCAGGATCGCCCGGGCGATGGCGATGCGCTGGCGCTCGCCGCCCGACAGCGTCACGCCGCGCTCGCCGACCACGGTGTCGTAGCCGCGCGGCAGGGCGGCGATGAAGCCGTCGGCGGCGGCGCGCCGGGCGGCCTCGCGGATCGCCTCCGGCCCGGCCTCGGGCGCGCCGTAAGCGATGTTCTCGGCGA
>DATGLU010000388.1:0-3009 GCA_035294045.1 Roseiarcus sp.
GGCGAGCAGAAAGACCAGGCCGAAAACGACGCCGATGCTGGAATGGTCTTTGACAGCATGGGCGACGCCGGCGAAGGAGACCGTGCCGGCAAAGCCGTAAACCAACGACAGTCCGTAAAGCAGCATGCCGGAGGAGAGCGCGCCGAGCACGAAATATTTCAAGCCCGCCTCGGTCGCTCGCGTATTATCGCGGTGGTACGCAGCGACGACATAGAGCGCAAGGCTCATCATCTCGAAGCCGAGATACAGCGCGATGAAATCGCTGGCCGAGATCAGCACCATCATGCCGAGCGTCGACAAAAGGACGAGGATCGGGAATTCGAAGCCGGCGATCTTGGCGCGCCGCATGAATTCGATCGACAGAAGCAGCGTCGTTAGCGAGCCGATCAGGGCCAAGGCCTTCATGAACCGGCTGAACGGATCGTCGGTGAAAGCGCCGTAGAAGGTCACGCTCACGCCGCCGCGATCGGCAAGCAGGACGACCAAAGCGGCGCCGAGCAGCGCGACGGAAATCTCGGTGACGAGCCAGACCGACCGCTCGCCTCTTAACGCGCCGAGCAGGACCAGAGCCAGGACGCCGGCGGCGATAATGAATTCCGGCAGCGCGGTCGGCAGGGAGAAGGCGGTGGCGATCACGTCGTCGTTTCCTCAAAGTCCGGCGGTCTTGGTGACGGCCAGCGCCTGACCGACGCCCTTGAGCAGGGCGTCGACCGAGGCGGCGCTGGCGTCGATGACCGGCTGCGGATGCACGCCATAGTAAATCGTCAGGATGACGAGCGGCGCCAGAATGGCGACCTCCCGAGTCGACAGGTCGGCGATCGCCATCAGATTGGGCTTCTCGATCACGCCGAAAATGACCCGGCGATAGAGATAGAGCGCGTAGGCCGCCGACAGGATGACGCCGGTCGTCGCGAACAGCGCGACCCATGTATTGACCGGGAATGTGCCGAGCAAAGTGAGGAATTCGCCGATAAAGCCGGACGTGCCGGGCAGGCCGACATTGGCGAGGGTGAAGACCATCAAGGCGACGGCGTAGCGCGGCATACGCTGGACCAGGCCGCCATAGGCGGCGATGTCGCGGGTATGCATGCGGTCATAGATGACGCCGACGCAAAGGAACAGCGCGCCCGAAACGAGGCCGTGCGAGATCATCAGGAAGATCGCGCCCTGCACGCCTTGCGGCGTCATCGCGAAGAGCCCCATCGTCACGAAGCCCATATGGGCGACGGACGAATAGGCGATCAGCTTCTTCATATCCTCCTGAACGAGGGCGACGAGCGAGGTGTAGATGATCGCGACGATCGACAGGGCGTAGATCAGCGGCGCGAAATATTGCGAAGCGTCCGGGAACATCGGCAGCGAGAAGCGGATGAAACCGTAGCCGCCCATCTTCAGGAGAATGCCGGCCAGAATCACCGAGCCCGCCGTCGGCGCTTCGACATGCGCGTCGGGCAGCCAGGTATGGACCGGCCACATCGGCATTTTCACCGCGAACGAGGCGAAGAAGGCGAGCCATAGCCATTTCTGCATGCCGGCCGGGAAATTGGTGTGCAGCAGGACGGTGATATCGGTGGTCTTCGCCGTCCAATACATCGCCATGATAGCGAGCAGCATCAGCAGCGAGCCGAGCAGCGTATAGAGGAAGAATTTGAAGGCGGCGTAGACCCGCCGCTTGCCGCCCCAGACGCCGATGATCAGGAACATCGGGATAAGGCCGCCCTCGAAGAAGAGATAGAAGAGAACGAGGTCGAGCGCGACGAAGACGCCGATCATCAGCGTTTCGAGAACCAGGAACGCGATCATGTATTCGGCGACGCGCCGCTCGATCGACGCCCACGACGCCGCGATGCAGAGCGGCATCAGGAAGGTCGTCAGGAGGACGAAGGGCATCGACAGGCCGTCGACGCCGACCTTGTAGGAAATCGCGCTGGAGAACCAGATTTTCTGCTCGACGAGCTGAAAGCCGGATTCGGCGGGATTGAAGTCGTGCCAGGCGACCACCGACAGAATGAATGTCGCGATCGTGGTCCAGAAGGCGACCCAGCGGATATTGTTGACCGTCGCCGGATCGTCGCCGCGCAGGATCAGGATCGCCGCCGCGCCGATCAGCGGCAGGATCAGGAGCCCCGAGAGGATGCCAAAGCCGAACATTTAGCGGATCCCCCCGAAGAGATACCAGGTCGCCAAAGCCGCGACGCCGATCAGCATGGCGAAAGCATAGTGATAGACATAGCCGCTCTGGATGCGGACGACGCTGCGCGTCACGTCGAGAACGCGGGCCGAGACGCCGTCCGGGCCGAAGCCGTCGATGACAAAACCGTCGCCGCCCCGCCAGAACAATCGGCCGACCCAGAAAGCGGGGCGAACGAAGATCAGGTCATAGAGCTCGTCGAAATACCATTTGTTGAGCAGGAAGCGGTAAAGAATCGGGTTGGCTTCGGCCATGCGGCGCGGCGCGTCCGGCGCGACGATGTACATGTGATAAGCGACGGCGACGCCGATCAGCATCGCGATGGTCGGCGACGCGCTGACGAGCCAGGGCGCGCGCTCCATGTTCTCGAGGATGTGATTGTTCTGGCCGAGGAACAGCGCGCCCTTCCAAAAGCCCTCGTAGCCGCCGCCGATGAAAAGATGGCGGAAGGCGACGCCGGCGAAGACCGAGCCCAGGGCCAGCGCGGCGAGCGGGATCAGCATCACCTGCGGCGATTCATGGGCGGCGTGGCCATGGCTCGGGTCGTCATGCGAATCGGGGGCGTGGCTGTGGCCGGCGCCGCCGGCATGGCCCGCGGTCGCGGCCGCAGCTTCGCCGGCTTCTCCTTCCTTGTATTCCGGCGCCGCGCCCGACCAATGGCGCTCGCCGAAAAAGGTCATGAAGATCAGGCGCCAGGAATAGAACGCGGTGAATCCGGCGGCGACGACGACGCAGAGAAAAGCGTAGATCGCGCCAGGCCGGTTCGAGGCGAAGGCGGCTTCGATGATCGCATCCTTTGAGACGAAACCGGCGAAGCC
>DATGLU010000389.1:0-7919 GCA_035294045.1 Roseiarcus sp.
GACCGGGTCGCCGTGCAATATGCCGGCTTGCAGGTCGAGACGAACGCGGCGCGCGCCTTGTTCGCCGATCCGCATCACCCTTACGCCGCGGCTTTGCTCGCGGCGCTGCCGGAGCGAGCCAACGGCCGGCGCCTGCCGTCCATCCCGGGCGTCGTGCCCGGCCAATTCGACCGGCCCGCCGGCTGCGTCTTTTCGCCGCGCTGCGGCTTCGCCGTCGAGCGCTGCCGGCGCGAAGCGCCGCGGCCGGCCAGCGCGGCGCTCGGGCGCGCGCTGTGCCACACGCCGTTGGTACAAGGCGAGCCGCTCAGGGCGCCGGCGGAGGCGGAGCTATGAAGCGCGAAGCGCGGCGCATTCCCCTTCTCCCCGCAAAGCGGGGAGAAGGTGGCCGAGCGAAGCTCGGCCGGATGAGGGGCTGCGCTGAGTCTGGGATGAGGGTGCAGCCTCGCGATTTCGCAGTGCTTGCAAGCTCGGCGCAGCCCCTCATCCGGCGCTTCGCGCCACCTTCTCCCCGCCTTGCGGGGAGAAGGGAAGGCGCGCTCGCATGACCGCCGCGCTGCAGGCGCGCGGCCTCAGCCGCGACTACGCGCTGTCGCGCGGCCTCTTCGCGCGGCGCATGATCGTGAAGGCGCTCGTCAACGCCTCCTTCGATCTTCATGCCGGCAAGACGCTCGCCGTGGTCGGCGAGTCTGGCTCCGGCAAATCGACGCTGGCGCGGCTCTTGGCCCTTCTCGAAGAACCGACGGCCGGGACGCTGGCCATCGACGGCGTGGACGCGACGGCCGCCGGCGCAGACGCTCGCAAGCGGCTGCGGCGGGCGATCCAGATCGTCTTCCAAAACCCTTACGGCTCGCTCAATCCGCGCCAGCGCATCGGCAAGGCGCTGGAGGAGCCGCTGCTCGTCAACACCCGTCTCTCCGCGGCCGAGCGCGAAAAAGCGGCGCGCGCCATGATGGAGAAAGTCGGCCTAAGGCCGGAATATTATCGCCGCTATCCGCATATGTTCTCCGGCGGCCAGCGCCAGCGCATCGCCATCGCCCGGGCGCTGATGCTGCGGCCGAAAATCCTCGTCCTCGACGAGCCGGTCTCCGCCCTCGACGTGTCGGTGCGCGCCCAGGCGCTCAATCTTCTCGCCGCTTTGCAGGAGGAGTATCGTCTCGCCTATGTCTTCATCTCGCACGACCTCTCGGTCGTGCGCCATATCGCGGACGAGGCGATGGTCATCTATCTCGGCCATGTCGTCGAAAAGGGGACGCGCGGGGCGATCTTCTCGGCGCCGCAGCACCCCTATACGCGCGCCCTCCTCTCGGCGACGCCGGTCGCCGATCCCGTTGCGCGGCGCGAGCGGATCATCCTCTCCGGCGAATTGCCCTCGCCCTTCAATCCGCCTTCCGGTTGCCCGTTTCATCCGCGCTGTCCGGCGGCGATGGATCGCTGCCGCGTCGAGAACCCGGCGCTGGAGCAAAAGCAGGGGCGCGACGTGGCCTGCTGGGCGGTGGCGCCGTGACGAGGCGCGCCGCACAACTCCTTCTCCCCGTGAAACCGGGAGAAGGAGGCCCGAAGGGCCGGATGAGGGGCTACGCTGAGCTTGCAAGCACAGCGACATCGCAAGGCTGTACCCTCATCCCTGAATTCGGCGCAGCCCCTCATCCGGCCGTGCTGCGCACGGCCACCTTCTCCCCGCTTTGCGGGGAGAAGGGAAGGGACGGCGCACCATGACCGACATTCGTACCTACGACTATATCATTGTCGGCGCCGGGACGGCGGGGTGCTTGCTCGCCAACCGGCTTTCCGCCGATCCGCGCAACAAGGTGCTGCTGATCGAAGCGGGCGGACGCGACAATTGGATCTGGTTCCACATCCCCGTCGGCTATCTCTTCGCGATCGGCGACAAGCGCGCCGACTGGCTGTTCAAGACCGCGGCCGAGCCGGGCCTCAACGGCCGGGCGATCGCCTATCCGCGCGGCAAGGTGATCGGCGGCTGCTCGGCGATCAACGGCATGATCTATATGCGCGGCCAGGCGGCGGACTATGACGGCTGGCGCCAGCTCGGCCTTGCCGGCTGGGGCTGGGACGACGTCCTGCCCTATTTCAAGAAGCACGAGGACTATCACGGCCGCGCCGACGCGCTGCACGGCGTCGGCGGCGAATGGCGCATCGAGCGCCAACGGCTGCATTGGCCGATCCTCGACGCGGTGCGCGAGGCCGCCGCTCAGATCGGCATCCGCAAAACCGACGACTTCAACGCCGGCGACAATGAGGGCTCCGACTATTTCGACGTCAACCAAAAACGCGGCCGGCGCTGGAGCGCGGCGCGCGGCTTTTTGAAGCCGGTCCTCCATCGCCAGAATCTGACGCTCGTCACGAATGCGCAGGTCGAGCGCCTGGTCATCGAGGACAAGCGCGCTACCGCGGTCCGCTATAGGCGCGACGGGGCGAGCGTCGAGGCGCGGGCCGAAGGCGAGATCATCCTCGCCGCCGGCGCGATCGGCACGCCGCATTTGCTCGAATTGTCGGGGATCGGCCGGCCCGACATTCTGGCGCGGATCGGCTCGGCCGTCGTCCACGCGCTGCCCGGCGTCGGCGAGAATTTGCAGGACCATCTCCAGCTTCGCACGATTTTCAAAGTCTCCGGCGCGCGGACCTTGAACATGGATTATAAGTCGCTGGTTCGACGCGGCTTGATGGGCCTCGACTACGCTTTTCGCCGCCGCGGACCGTTGACCATGGCCCCTTCGCAGCTCGGCATTTTCGCCAAGACCTCGCCCGACTACGCGACCGCCAATGTCGAATGGCATGTGCAGCCGCTGTCGCTGGACCGTTTCGGCGAGCCGCTGCACACATTTCCGGCGATCACGCTCAGCGTCTGCAACTTGAGGCCGGCGAGCCGCGGCGGCGTTCACTCGACGAGCGCCGACCCATTGGCGGCGCCGGAAATCAAGCCGAACTACCTCTCAGCGGATGAGGACCGCCGCGTCGCGGTCGATGCGCTCAAGCTGACCCGCCGCATCGCCGCCGCGCCGGCCCTCGCGCCCTACAAGCCGGAGGAATTGCTGCCCGGCGCGGCGAAGGCGAGCGATGACGACCTCGCCAAGGCCGCCGGCGAGATCGGCACGACGATTTTCCATCCGGTCGGCACGGCCAAGATGGGAAGGGACGACGATCCGGCCGCGGTGGTCGACGCGCGGCTTAAAGTGCGAGGCCTCGGCGGCCTGCGCATCGCCGACGCCTCGATCATGCCGCGCATCACCTCGGGCAACACCAATTCGCCGGTCCTGATGATCGCGGAAAAGGCGGCGGCGATGATTGTGGAAGAGGCCAAGCGGTGAGCGTCGAAGGTTTCGCCGAGCCCCCGCCGCCGGCCTATGACCCGCTTGCCGACGGCCGGCAATCCGAGACGGCTCTGTTCATCGCGCGCGGCCTGCGCCGCATGCTGCGCGCCCACGGCTATTCGAGCGTGACGGAGCTGCCGCTGCTCGATGGTCGCCGCGCCGACGTGGTCGCCCTGCGCGGCGACGGCGCCATCCTCATCGTCGAGATCAAGTCCTCGGTCGCCGATTTCCGCGCCGACGCCAAATGGCGCGACTATCTCGATCATTGCGACAGGCTGTATTTCGCGATTTGCGACACGATCCCGGCCGAGATCATGCCGCGCGAAGCCGGCTTGATCATCGCCGACGCCTATGGCGCGGCGATCGTCCGCGAGGCGCCCGAGCAGAGGCTGGCGCCGGCGACCCGGCGCGCCGTACTGCTGCGCTTCGCCCAGGCCGCGGCCGACAGGCTGCACCGGCTCGCCGATCCGGGCGGGCTGGCTGAAACGTAAGTATAAGTACGAATCTGTCATTGCGAAGCAAGCAATGACGGCGGGGCCAGCCGGAACAGGTTGCGACGCTATGCGTTCGCCGTCTCTATGCCGTCATGGCCGGGCTTGTCCCGGCCATCCACGTCCATCCGCGAGCGCAAACGCCACAGACTGTTGCGGCGGCGCCGCGTGGCTGGCCGGGACAAGCCCGGCCATGGCGCGCCGTGGTTGTACCAAACGCATGCGTTTACGTATTGCGATTCTCGAGGCAACTGCATGACAAGCGTCAATGGCGGCGCTGCAGCACCATCGGCATGCCGCCTTTCGGCCGCAGCGTGACGCGCTGGATCGGCGCGACTTTGTGGCCCGGCGCCAGGTCGAGACGGTACGAGCGCAGGATCGCGGCGAGGAAAATCGTCGCCTCCTGCAGCGCGAATGGCATGCCGATGCAGGAGCGCGCGCCGGCGCCGAAGGGCAAGTAGGCGAAGCGGTCAATCGTCTCGCGCTCGCCCGGCATGAAGCGCGTCGGGTCGAAATGATTGGGATCGCGCCACAGCAATTTGTGGCGATGCACCACATAAGGCGAGATCACGACCAGAGTGCCGGGATGGATTTTCTCCCCGGCCAGCATGTCGGCGGCGAGCGCCTCGCGGCTGAGCGACGGCGCCGGCGGATAGAGGCGCATCGCTTCATCGAGCGTCGCGCGCACGCGCGGCAGGCGCTCGATCATTTCGGCTTCGAACGGCCGCTCGCCGAGGACCGCGTCGACTTCAGCCTCGACCGTCTCGCGCCAAGCCGGATGCTGGCTCAGCAGGAACAGCGACCAGGTCAACGCGTTGGCGGTGGTCTCATGGCCGGCGCCGATAAAGGTGACGACATTGGCCCTGATCTCGATTTCGCTCAGACCTTCGCCGGTTTGCGGATCGCGCGCTTCGAGCAGCATGGTCAGCAGATCGCGCGGCGGCCCCTGCTCGGCCGAGGCGGCATGTTCGCGCCGCGCCGCCAGAATGTCGTCGACCGCGGCGTTGAAGAATTCCAACGCGTGAGCCGGACCGCGCTTGCCGAGGCGCGGCAGCCATTCCGGCGCGCCAAGCAGGTCGAAAGGGTGCAGCGTGCCGAGCGCCGTGACGAGTTCCGACATGCCGCGCGCGAAATCGCGCGGCTCGCGGCTGAGTCCGGAAGGAAAGATGGTACGCTGCAGCGCTTCAAGCGTGGCGACCGACATTTCGCCGGCTATGTCGAGCCTCCGTCCCGGCCGCAACGGCGCCCAGCGCTCGATGAGCCATTCGGCGGTCGCGATCATCGCCGGCGCGAAGCTCAACACCATGCGCGGCGTGAACAGCGGCGCCAGCGCGCGGCGCTGCTTGCGCCAATCGTCACCCTCGCTGGTCAGCAACCCGTCGCCGAGACCCGGCGAGAGCACGCGCAATTGCAGCGAGTCTTTCGGGTAATTGGCGGCGTTGTCGATCAGCACGCGCTTGATCGCCGCCGGCTCGCAGACCACCGCGATGCGGCCGAGCACGCCATTGACCTGGGTGATCGGCCATTCGAAATTGAAGCGTGTCCAAGTGTCGAGCGGATTGCGCCAGAAGCGGACCAGCATCGGCAACGTGCCGAGCGGCTTGGCGTTCGGAACCGGCGCCGGCGGCCGCGCGCCGAGCGGCTTCGCAAGGTCGCTGACGCTCATCGCGGGCTCCTTCGGCTGGACTTGGGCGCAAACCTGACGAAGGACGCGCTCAAACCTATATTTTGTCGCTGCGGCGCGCATCAAAGGGGCCGGCCGCCAAAATTTGTGAAAGTCAGCCCGCCGAGCGCGTGAGAGGCTCGACTTGAGAGACAAGTCATTATAACGTCATAATCTCAAACTCGGAGGGAGGAGCCTATGCGCGCGCGTTTCGGCCTATCGATCGGGGCTTTTGCCTTGGCAATGCTCGCCAGTAGCGCGGCGAGCGCCGACCCGGTCGCCATTTCCTTCCTCACCCATTGGCCGCCGGAGACGGTCGCCAAGCTCAAGGCGGCGACGGACGCCTATTCCAAAGCTCATCCGGACGTGAAGATCGACATCCGGGCGGTGCCGTTCGGCGATCTCCTGACGACGATCCGCTCGCAAGGGGCGAGCGCCAACGGGCCGACGATCGACGGCATTTACGACCTCTGGCTGCCGGAGTTGGCGCGCGACAAGCTCGCCGCGCCGGCGCCGGCCGACGTGGCGTCGGACGTCGCCAAGAACTGGCCGAAAGGCGTTCAGAGCGCGGCCAGCGTCGACGGCGCGCTTTACGGGATTCCCAACGAGATCGACCTCTACACCCTGAACTACAACAAGAAGCTGTTCGCCGAGGCGGGCATTGCCGGGCCGCCCAAGACCTGGGCCGAGCTCGAATCCGACGCCGAGAAGCTCACCAAGAAGAGCGGCGGCGCGACGACGCAACAGGGCTTCGGCCTGATCAATTCCTGGGCCGCGGGCGTCGTCCATCCCTTTGCGTCGCTGCTCGCCTCGAATGGCGGCGCCCTGATCGAAGGCGGCAAGCCCGCGCTCGATTCCAAGCAGGCGGGCGAGACCTTCGCGCTCTACGAGAAGCTGATCAAATCCGGCGCGAGCGTTCCCGCCATGGGCACGGCCGACGCCAACACGACCGGGCCGTTCCTCGACAATTTCGTTTCCGGCAAGACGGCGATGATCATCATGGCCAATTGGTGGGAGAGCGCGCTGAAGGCGGGGATGAAGGACAATTTCAAGGACATCGCCACGGCGCCGATTCCGGTCGGACCGAGCGGCGACGCCGCGCATTCGATCTCCTATTCCTGGATGACCGTGGTCAACGCCAAGGCCGAGCCGGCGGCGCAAAAGGCGGCCTGGGACTTTCTCGCCTGGCTCAACGGCCCGACGTCCGGGCCGCACGGCGCTTCGGCGATGGGCGACATCCTGATGTCGATGGGCATCCTACCGTCGCGAACCTCCGACGTCGCTGCGTTCAAGGACAAACTCGATTCGCCCTTCCTGTCGGCCTATGTCGCCGCCCTGCCCGAGGCGCGGCCTTTCCCCGACGTGCTCGGCGGCCAGGAATTCACCGAGGCCTTGCAGCAGCACATCGAGGCGGTGGAATTCGGCAAGGAGAGCGCCGCGGCCGCGCAGAAAGCGGCGCAGGAGGACGCGGTCTCGATCCTGACCCGGGCGGCGAAGTAAGGAGCGTCCCCTCGCCCCACGAAGCGGGGAGAGGGTGGCCCGAAGGGCCGGGTGAGGGGCTGCGCGGAGGTTGGGGATTGGCGAATCGTAGAGCGCGCACCTTTCTAGTCCTGCGCTGCCCCTCATCCGGCCGCTTCGCGGCCACCTTCTCCCCGCTTTGCGGGGAGAAGGCGCGGAGCGCGCCATGATCCGCGGCGGCGCATTCCTCTTGCCCCGCATCGTCCTGCTCGCGCCGGGCGTTGGCCTGATTGCGGCGTTCATGTTCGCGCCGATCCTGCTGACGGTCTGGCTGTCCTTCCATGCCTGGTCGACGCAGACGCCGTTCAGCGCGGCGCGCTTTGTCGGCCTCGCCAATTTCGCCGATCTGTTCGGGCCGACTTCCGTCGGCCGCGACTTTCGCGGCGCTTTCGCCAATACCGCGCTCTACGCCATTCTCTCGATCGCGCTGATCCTGCCGCTCTCGGTGGCGCTCGGCGTGCTCATCCACCAGAGCAGGGCGATCGGCCGCAACGCGCTGCGCGCCATCCTGTTCTCGACCTATATGGTCCCGTCGATCGCGGTCGCCCTGGTCTGGTCGAAACTCTATTCGCCGACCGAGGGACCGTACGATCAGATCCTCGCCTGGCTCGGGCTGCCGACCTCGGACTGGCTCTCCTCGCCAAATACCGCCCTTGTCTCGCTCGTTTTGCTCAATGTCTGGCAACAGACCGGCTATTTCACCGTCCTGGCGGTCGCCGGCCTGACGCAAATCCCAGCGACGGTCTATGAGGCCGCGACGCTTGACGGCGCCAATCGCTGGCAGGCCTTCGGTCATGTCACCCTGCCGCTGTTGCGGCGGACGCTCCTGTTTTCGAGCGTCATCGCGCTGATCAACGCAGTGCAGGTCTTCGAGCCGGTGGCGCTGATCACGCAAGGCGGCCCGGTCGGCGCGACCAA
>DATGLU010000390.1:0-7099 GCA_035294045.1 Roseiarcus sp.
ATCACCAATCTCGAGCGCCGCTTCCGCGAGACCGACAGCGACTGGGCGCGCGAGGAGATCGCCCGCTACTTCACCGACGTGCCGTGCGACGCCTGCAAGGGGTATCGCCTCAAGCCCGAGGCGCTGTGCGTGAGGGTCGGCGGCGCCCATATCGGCGAAGTCTCGGAAATGTCGGTCAAGGCCGCGGCGCGCTGGTTCACCGACCTGCCGCGCGAGCTCACCGCCAAGCAGAACGAGATCGCCGTGCGCATCCTCAAGGAGATCCGCGAGCGGCTGACCTTCCTAGTCGACGTCGGCCTCGAATATCTGACGCTGGCGCGCGCTTCCGGCACGCTCTCGGGCGGCGAGAGCCAGCGCATCCGCCTCGCCTCGCAGATCGGCTCCGGCCTGACCGGCGTGCTCTATGTGCTGGACGAGCCGTCGATCGGCTTGCATCAGCGCGACAATGCGCGGCTGCTCGACACGCTGCGCCGCCTGCGCGATCTCGGCAACAGCGTCATCGTCGTCGAGCATGACGAGGACGCGATCCTCGCCGCCGACTACGTCGTCGATGTCGGGCCGGGCGCCGGCATTCATGGCGGCGAGATTGTCGCCAAGGGAACGCCGGCCGAGATCGTCGCCAATCCGAACTCCCTCACCGGACAGTACCTTTCCGGCGAGCGCGTGATCGAAACGCCGGCCAAGCGCCGACCGGTCCGGCCGGGCCAGGAGATCAAGATCGTCGGCGCTCGCGGCAACAATCTGAAAAACGTTACGGCGCGTGTGCCGATCGGCCTGTTGACCTGCGTCACCGGCGTGTCCGGCGGCGGCAAGTCGACTTTGGCGATCGATACGCTCTACAAGGCCGTGGCGCGCCATCTCAATGGCGCCTCGGAGCAGCCGGCGCCGTACGAGCGCATCGAGGGACTCGATCGCCTCGACAAGGTTATCGACATCGACCAGTCGCCGATCGGCCGTACGCCGCGCTCGAACCCGGCGACCTATACCGGCGCCTTCACGCCGATCCGCGAATGGTTCGCGAACCTGCCCGAGGCCAAGGCGCGCGGCTACCAGGCCGGGCGCTTCTCGTTCAACGTCAAGGGCGGCCGCTGCGAGGCCTGCGAGGGCGACGGCGTCATCAAGATCGAAATGCACTTTTTGCCGGACGTGTACGTGACCTGCGACGTGTGCAAGGGCAAGCGCTACGATCGCGAGACTTTGGAGGTGAAGTTCAAGGACAAGTCGATCGCCGACGTGCTCGACATGACCGTGGAGGAGGCGGCGATCCTGTTCAAGGCGGTGCCGTCGATCCGCGAGAAGATGGACACGCTCGCCCGGGTCGGCCTCGGCTATATCAAGGTCGGCCAGCAGGCGACGACCTTGTCGGGCGGCGAAGCGCAGCGCGTCAAGCTGGCCAAAGAATTATCGCGCCGCTCCACCGGCCGCACGCTCTACATCCTGGACGAGCCGACCACCGGCCTGCATTTCCACGACGTCGCCAAGCTGCTCGACGTGCTGCACGAACTGGTCGATCAGGGCAACACGATGGTGGTGATCGAGCACAATCTCGAAGTGGTGAAGACGGCCGACTGGATCATCGATATGGGTCCGGAAGGCGGCGATGGCGGCGGCGAGATCGTCGCCCAAGGGACGCCGGAAGAGATCATGCGCGAAAAGCGCAGCCATACCGGGGCCTACCTGGCGCAGACGCTGGCCCGCAGGCCCGAGCGCAGGGCGCGGAAAGAGGCGGCGGAATGATGTGCTGAAGAGATGGCCGGCTTTTTAAACCGTCTACGGTGTGCTGCTTTTGGCAGGTGCCCTCCGTCATTGCGAGCGAAGCGAAGCAATCCAGGAGCCTCGGCGTTTCCTGGATTGCTTCGTCGCTCCGCTCCTCGCAATGACGGAAGGTCACACGGGGATCGCCATCGCGGTATGATAGGCTTGATTTTGGTCGCCGATTCGCATTCTTTACGCATTCCGGGGAGACCTCATCCATGCGCGCGTTGTCCGCCTTTCGCACCAGCCTGATCGCCTTGCTGACCCTTATCGGCGTCGCGTTTGCGCCCGCGGCCTACGCCGACAGCGGCGGCATCTCTTTCAGGGTGATCAAGGCGGGCTTCGTCATTGGAGGCTCGGCCGGGTCGGGCATGCTCTATTTCCACGGGCGGCGGTACCCTCTCGACATCGGCGGCCTCAGCTACGGGTTCACCTTCGGCGCTTCCGAGACGCGTTTCCACGGCACGGTGAGCCACATCCGCCGGCCGTCGGACGTTTCCGGCGTCTATGCGGCGGGGAATGTCGGCGCGGCCGTCGGGCGCGGCGCGCAGGCCATCGTGCTGACCAACCAGAACGGCGCGGTGCTGAGCCTTGCCGGCAATTCAGTCGGCGCGATCGTCAGCGCGGACCTCAACGGCCTGGTGCTCACGGTCAAATAGGCGAGACGGGCGCCGCTCTTTGCGGCCGGCGCGAACGGCTACGTTCCGAGGGCGCGCAGGTCCCGCGCGATTCTGTCGATCGTCGCGTCATGCTTGCTCGTCTTCGGGCCGCTCGCCTCGATCCGCGCCTTGGCGCTGGCGATCGGTTCTTTCAGCACTTCGCCCAGGTCCTTCTCGCATGAAAAATCGCCGGCGACGCGCTTAACCTTGGAATTGTCGAACAGGGCCGTCCAAGTCTTGTCGCCCATGAGCGGGCCTTCCCATTCGGGAAGATAGCGGATGAGCGTTTCGGTGGGCGCGTGCACAATGTCGGCCTCGACGCCGAGCCCCGCGGCGATCGTCCTGTAGATGGCGTCCCACGAATAGGCGTGGTCGGAGGTGATGTGGAAATCCTCGCCGAGCGCCTCGTCCCTGCCGAACAGCTTGACGAAGGGCTTTGCGAAATCCGCGCAGCGCGTCAGCGTCCATGGCGTCGCGCCGTCGCCGGCGACAATCACCGGCTTTCCGGCAAGCATGCGATGGGCGACGGCGTCGCCCTCGTTGACCATGGTCGGCAGCATGGTCCGCACCGTGTGGCTCGGCCGCACGATGGTCCAGGCGAGGCCCTTGGCGGCCTTCAGCATCGCCTCGCAGGCGATCTTGTCCTGGCTGTAGCGCCAGTACGGATTCACCGTCGGCGTCTTTTCGGTGATGATGAAGCCGCGCGGCGGCTTTTCATAGACCGACGCCGAGGAAATGAAGATGTATTGGCCGACGCCGCCGGAAAAGGCGGCGATATCCGCCGCCATCTGCGCCGGCGTGAAGGCGATGAACTGGCAGACGACGTCGAAACCGGCCTTGCCGAGCGCCCGATACGCGGCCGCGTCGTTGATGTCGCCGCGGATCGCTCGCACGCTTGGCGGCAAGTCCGCGGCGGTCGCGCCGCGATTGAAGATGCTGACCTCGTGGCCGGCCGCAACCGCTTCGACGACGCAAGGCAGCGAAATGTTGCCGGCGCCGCCAACGAAGAGAATTTTCAGGGACATGGCGCGGTCCTTTCTCGGCGGAGGCGGAGTAGGCGGCTTCGGCGGCGAAAAAACAAGCGCGTCGGCGGCGGCGGAAGGCGAGCCGCCTCAAGCCGCCGCGATCACGAATCCGTGATCGCGGTAACGGCGCCCCGATTTTCCCGAAAGTCTCGAAGACGCCGCCATTTGAGGGACAAGCATGACGATCGCCGCAGCGCCATCCGGCTTCATAGGTACGCTTGCCGCCGTCGGCGCGCTCGCGCTGGCGAGCCTCTCGCAACCCGCCGCGGCCGAAAACCGCCTCACCGTCGTCGAACTCTTCACCAGCCAGGGCTGCTCGTCCTGCCCGCCGGCCAACGCCAATCTTGCGAGCATCAGCGAGCGGCCGGGCGTGCTCGCACTGAGCTTCAGCGTGACGTACTGGGATCGGCTCGGCTGGAAGGATACGTTCGGCCGGCCGGACTACACTGCCCGGCAGGAGGCCTATGAGAGGCCGCTCGGCGAAGAGGGGCCGTTCACGCCGCAGATGGTGATCGACGGCCGCGAGAGTTTTGTCGGCAACGATCTTGGCGACGTGGAGCGCCGCCTCGCCGCGGCGGGCCAGGAGCAAGCGAGCGCCGGACCGTCGCTCGCCGTCAAAGACCGCATCGCCCGGATTGGCGCGGGTCCCGCGCCGGTCGGCGGCGCCGATATATGGCTCGTGCGCTACGATCCGCGCCGCGTCGACGTGCCGATCGCGCGCGGCGAGAATGCCGGCCGCACATTGCCTCACAAGAACGTGGTGCGCGATCTATCGCTGATCGGGCGATGGACCGGCGAACCCGTGACGATCCGGGCGCCGCAAGCCGAAGGCGGGCTCCGCACCGCGATTCTCGTCCAAGCGCATGGCGGCGGCGCAATTCTCGCCGCTGCGACGGATTAACTTTCAGGAATCCGGAGCGAGCGAAAGCTCGTTCGGTACTCGCGCGACCGATGGTCGGACGCGCTTCTCAAGGGGCTTAAGGCCCCGCTAAAGGATGAGGATAAAGCCATGACCCGGATTCACATTCTCGCCCGCCCTCTATTGCTTGCGATGGCGCTTTCGTTCGGCGGTCTCGCCGTCGCGCAGGCCGACGACGCGATGAAGAGCGACGCCATGAAAGGCGACGCCATGAAATCGACCGCGATGAAGAAAAATCACGCGATGAAGGGCGATGCGATGAAGGGCGGCGCCATGAAGGGCGATGCGATGAAGAAGGATGGCGCGATGAAGGCGGACGAGGCGGCGCCGAAGAACTGATCGACGGATTGCGAAGCGCCGCCCGCCGCGGCGTTTCGCTCCCACCGCTCAGCCGGTCACGCCGACTTCATCAGCGACGCGCCCTCGCCGGACGCGCCGCGCATCGCGTTCTTCATCGCGCGCAGCATGTTGACCGCGGCGCCGAGCGGCGCCGGCAGGGCCTTGCGGCAGAAGGCGAGCTTGCGGACATAGGTTTCGACCGTCCACGCCGCGCTGGTCCCGGCCGGAAAGAAGACGACATCGCCCGGCCCGAGCCGGCGCGGGCCGGAGCCGTCGTCGATCACGACCCAGCCTTCGAGGAAATGGATCGTCTCGTCGAAATCGTAGAGCCAGCGGAACTTGCCGGCCGTGCAGCTCCACATGATCGTGCAGGCGGTCCCGTCGGCGCTGCGCGACAGGACAGCGTTTCGCGCTTCCGGCGCGCCTTCGAGAATCCAATCTGGATTGATCGGCGCCGGCGCCAGGCTCGCCGCATGGGCGGAAATCGACGAATAAGCGACCGATGGTCCGGGCATGTCCCCCCTCCAACCAAGCGCGACCCGCGGGAGGGCGGGCTTGGCTTAAAAAAGTGAGGGACGAAAATAACACGCGGGAGAGCCGGCTTCTTCGCCGATCCGCCCATAAGGCTAACGAGTGATTATTTTGATCGCGGAATCGGCGCGCGCGTCTCGTACGGAGCCGATCGCGGCCGTTCTCAGCCGCTTTGCGCGCGCCGTCCCTTGTACTTCTCGGCTGCCTACCCGACGATCTCGTTCCCCGAGAAGAATTGCGCGATCTCGATCGCTGCGGTTTCCCGCGCGTCGGATCCATGCACGGAATTCTCGCCCATCGAGACGGCGAATTCCTTGCGGATCGTCCCGGCCGCGGCCTTTTCGGGATTGGTCGCGCCCATCACGTCGCGATAAAGCTGAATCGCGTTCTCGCCTTCCAGCACTTGCACGACGACAGGCCCCGACGTCATGAACTCGACCAGCTCGCCGAAAAACGGCCGCTCCTTGTGAACCGCATAGAACGTCTCGGCCTCGCGGCGGCTCATCAGCAGGCGCTTTTGCGCGACGATGCGCAGGCCCGCGGCCTCGATCTTGGCGTTGACCGCGCCGGTCAGATTGCGGCGGGTGACGTCGGGCTTGAGGATCGAGAAGGTGCGCTGAAGGGCCATGGAACGATGTTTCCGATTATCCGGGAAAGGAGCGCCGCTATATAGAGGCGCTCGCGGCGGCGAGCAAGGCGAGGTCCTGCGGCCGCAAGAACGCCCTTTCCGTCAGTCGCTCGGCACGGGGCAGCCGAGATCGCCGTCGCCGCATTTCAGGTAGCCGCGCAACGCGCTCGTCCGGGCCTTGGTCAAGCGCTCGAGGCATTCGGCATAGACCATCGGATAGATGCTGCCGCCAGCATTCTCGGAGACGGCGAAGGCGCATTCGGCGTCGCGGAAGCCGATCCAGGCTTTCTGCGCCGCGACGAGGAGTTTGGCGGTCGCGGCGTCGTTCCTGAGCCGCCGCGCGATCTCCCGATAGACGCCGTTCAGCGCATCGTCCGCTTTCTTATAAGCGGCGTTGGCGCATGCGTTGAGCCCTTGCTGACTCTGATCGGGGCAATTCTCGGCGAAAGCAGGGGCGGCGAGCGCGAGCCATGCGCCGATGAGAAGGCCGATCCGTCGCATGCTCAAGCCCTCCTCTTGCGCCGCCGGCGATGCTATTGCGGCGCGACGCTGCGGCGCTTCTTGCCGCGGCAAGTTAAGGCTCGGCGCGCTCATGTCCAAGACCATTCTCGTCACCGGCGGCTCGCGCGGCATCGGCCGCGCCGTCTCGCTCCTCGCCGCCCAGCGCGGCTGGTCGGTCGGCGTGAATTACGCGCACGATAGAGAAGCGGCCGAGGCCGTCGTCGCCGGCGCGGCGCGCGACGGCGCAAAAGCGCTCGCCGTTCCCGGCGATGTCGCCAAGGAGAGCGACGTGATCGCGATGTTCGAGAAAACGACCGAGGCGCTCGGCCCGCTCGACGGCGTGGTCGTCAATGCCGGCATCATTGCGCCGGCGGCGCGACTCATCGACATGAGCGTCGAGCGGATGCGCCGCATTTTCGAGGTCAACACGCTCGGCGCCTATGTCACGGCGCGCGAGGCGGCGCGGCGCATGATGATCAGCCAGGGCGGCAAGGGCGGATCGATCGTGCTGATGTCGTCGGCCGCGGCTCGGCTCGGCTCGCCCGATCTCTATGTCGACTATGCCGGCTCGAAAGGCGCGATCGACACGCTGACGGTCGGCCTCGCCCAGGAGCGCGGCCGCGAGGGCGTGCGGGTCAATGCGATCCGGCCCGGCATGATCGAGACTGACATCCACGCCAGTGGCGGCGAGGCCGGCCGCGCCCATCGCGTCGGCGCGACCGCGCCGCTGGGGCGGCCCGGG
>DATGLU010000391.1:0-3128 GCA_035294045.1 Roseiarcus sp.
CGGCGGCGCGGGAAATAAGAGGCGCGCCTGGTCGGGCGGCAGTTTCGTCGCCAGCATCGCGCGGTCCAGTTCGAGCCCGTAATTGTTGCTGAGCTGCAGGCTGAGCAGCTTGCCGATGACCAAGGTATCGGCGGGCCGCCATGGCTCGGGATCGTCGCCGAGCAGCAGGAATTCCGGCGGCAGCCGGCCGCGATGCGACGAAAGGAAAGCGTTGACCCCGTCGGCATAGGCTTGCAGCGTCTTTTGCGCCTCAGGCGACAAGGCCGCGAAGCTGCTTTCGGCGAGCCGGTAGAAGCCGAGCGTGCGGATGATCTTGTAGACGCCGAGAAGATCGGGCCCGACGATCTCGGCGAGCCGCCCCTGCCCCGCCCGCCGCTGGATCTCCATTTCGTAGAGCCGCTCGCTGGCATGGATATAGCCGAGCGCCCGCGCCGCATCGTCCCAGTTCGCGGCGAAAATATGGGGCACGGCGTAGGCGTCGCGATAGACGCGCACATTCGCCGAGAGGCCGGGCAAAGAAGCCGAGCCCGAATAATCGGGCATCGCGCGATAGAACAAAGCCGCGACGCCGCCGACCGCTAGGACGATCAGCGCGACGACGATGATCGCCGCCCATTTCACGATGCGAAGAGCCATCTTTGTCCTTGGGACTGATGCACCTGCCCCGGGCGCCGGCCCAAATCAATCCGGTTTGGCCCTGTTTGTCCATGTCATAACCGGCGGTGATAGTGGCGATCGAGGAATCGATAAGACCGACGAAAACCCGTCGCCTAAATCGACCGCCAATGTTGAGCGCCGGTCAGAGAAAGAGGCCCGCCAGTCAGGATGATCGGACGGGACGCAAGGACCGCCCGGCGCTTGACGAAAGAATGAGGCCCCGGCTCTTGTCTCTCGACGCACGCTATAGGATTGTTTGGCCAAGGATTTGCGCCTCGCAACGAGGCGCTTGGGGAGGAGCTGACCGATGTTGAGAACGCTGCTTGCCGTCGGCGTCGCCGCCGGCGCGATCATCGCGGCCGGAGCGGCCTTGGCCGACGACAATACCGTCACGATCGGCATGATCCTGCCGATGACCGGCCCCTCGGCTTCGACCGGCAAGCAAGAGCGGGCCGGCGCCGAGCTTTACATCAAGCAGCATGGCGATACCGTCGCCGGCAAGAAGATCGAGCTCGTCGTCAAGGACGACACCGGCGCGCCGGACGTGACCAAGCGCCTCGCCGAGGAGCTGATCGGCAATGACAAGGCCAAGGTCCTGATCGGCTTCGGCCTGACGCCGCTCGCTCTCGCCGTCGCGCCGATCGCCACCGCGGCCAAGGTTCCGGAAGTGGTCAGCGCCGCCGGCACGGCGATGATCACCGAGAAATCGCCGTTCATCGTGCGCACCTCCTTCACCTTGCCGCAGGCGGCCGAGCCGATGGCGGAATGGTGCCTGAAGAACAACATCCACAAAGTGGTGACGCTCGTCACCGATTACGGTCCCGGCATCGACGCGGAGAAATGGTTCGCCGAGCCCTTCGTCAAAGGCGGCGGAACGGTGGTCGAGAAGATTCGCCTGCCGCTGAAGAATCCGGATTTCGCGCCTTTCCTGCAACGGGTGAAGGACGACAAGCCGGACGCGGTCTTCGTCTTCGTGCCGTCCGGTTTCGGCGCCGCCTTCATGAAGGAATTCGTCGAGCGCGGCCTCGACAAATCGGGAATCAAGCTGATCGGCACCGGCGACGTGACCGACGACGATCTTCTCCCCTCGATGGGCGACGCCGCGATCGGCGCGGTGACGACGCATCATTATTCCGCCGCCCACGATTCGCCGGAGAACAAGGCCTTCGTCGCCGATTTCGAGAAAGCCAATAACGGCATGCGGCCGAATTTCATGGCGGTCGGCGCCTATGACGGCATGGCGCTGATCTATCACGCGCTCGAAGCGACCAAGGGCGCGACCGACGGCCAGGGCCTGATCGATGCGATGAAGGGCGCGAAATGGACGAGCCCGCGCGGCCCGGTCGAGATCGACCCGCAAACGCGCGACATCATCCAGAACATCTATGTCCGCAAGGTCGGGAAGGTGAACGGGCAGCTCTACAATGTCGAGTTCGACAAGATCGAAGCGGTGAAGGACCCGTTCAAAGCCGCGGGGAATTGAGCGTACTTCCTCCCCCGTCGAAGATGGGGAGGGGGACCGCGCGTAGCGCGGTGGAGGGGGCCTCGGAGCCAGAGGATTGTCCTGAACCGCCGGCGGCCCCCTCCACCATGCTTCGCATGGTCCCCCTCCCCCGCTTCGCGGGGGAGGATGGGGGCCTGAGACGTGCTGACCATTCTCTTTGACGGCGTCGCCTACGGCATGCTGCTCTTCGTGCTTGCTTGCGGCCTGTCGGTGACGCTCGGCCTGATGAATTTCGTCAACCTTGCCCACGGCGCTTTCGCCATGGCCGGCGGCTACGCCGCCGCGGTGCTGATGAACCGCTATGGCGTTCCGTTCCTGGCGACCCTGCCCGCCGCTTTCGCTGTCGCGGCGCTCCTCGGCGTGGCGCTGGAGCGGACCTTGTACCGCCGCCTCTACGGCGCGAGCCATCTCGACCAGGTCCTGTTCACGATCGGCCTTGTCTTCATGGCCATGCCGATCGCCAATTATTTCCTCGGCGACCAGCCGCAGCCGGTCCATGTGCCGGCTTTTCTCTCGGGCAGGTTCGAGATCGCCGGCATGGGCGTCGGCGTCTATCGGCTGTTCGTCATCGCGATCTGCGGCGCGATCGCCGGCGCCCTGCAAATCTTTCTGATCGGCACGCGCTTCGGCGCGCAATTGCGCGCCGCGGTCGACGACCGCCGCGTCGCCAGCGGCCTCGGCATCCATGTCGACCGGCTCTTCGCCGTGACCTTCGCGATCGGCAGCGGCCTGGCCGGGCTGGGCGGCGCGCTCGCCGCCGACGTGGTCGGCGGCATCGATCCGAGCTTTCCGGTCAAATTCCTGGTCTCGTTCCTGATCGTCGTGGCGATCGGCGGCTCCAACGGAATTGCCGGCTCGCTGCTCGGCGCGCTCCTGCTCGGGATTTTGGATGTCGCCGGCAAATATTACGTCCCGTCGATCGGCGCCTTCATCATCTATGCGGTGATGGTGGCGGCCTTGATCATCC
>DATGLU010000392.1:0-2006 GCA_035294045.1 Roseiarcus sp.
GTCGAGCTCGAGACCGACAAGGTGACGCTCGAAGTCAATTCGCCGTCGGCTGGCGTTTTGTCGGAGGTTTCGGCCAAGACCGGCGAGACGGTGTCGGTCGGCGCGCTTCTCGGCGCACTCGCGGAAGGCGCAAGCGCCGCCGCGGCGAAGAAAAGCGAAGCGCCCGCGGCTGCGCCTCCGCCCGCCGCGCCGGCGACCGCCATGCCGCCTTCGCCGGCGGCCGCCAAGATCGCGGCCGACAACCGCATCGACCTCGCCGGCGTCGCCGGATCAGGCAAGCGCGGCCAGGTGCTGAAAGGCGACGTGCTCGCCGCGGCGCAAACGCCGGTCGCGCTCGGAACCGCGCCGATCGCCCCGCCCGCCGCGCCGCCGCCCATCGCATCGCGCGCGCCCTCGGCGCCGGACGACGCTTCGCGCGAAGAGCGGGTGCGCCTGACCAAGCTGCGCCAGACCATCGCGCGACGGCTGAAGGACGCGCAGAACAACGCGGCCATGCTGACGACGTTCAACGAAGTCGACATGACCGAAATCATGGCGCTGCGCGCCAAATTCAAGGACGCTTTCGAAAAGAAGCACGGCGTGAAGCTCGGCTTCATGGGCCTTTTTGTGAAGGCTTGCGTCCAGGCGCTTAAAGACGTGCCTGCCGTCAATGCCGAGATCGACGGCGCCGATCTCGTCTACAAGAACTACTATCACATCGGCGTCGCCGTCGGCACGGATAAGGGCCTCGTTGTGCCGGTCGTGCGCGAGGCCGATCAGCTTGGCATTGCAGGAATCGAGAAAGCGATCGCCGATTTCGGTCGAAGAGCGCGCGACGGCCAGCTCAAGATCGAGGAGATGCAGGGCGGCACCTTCACCATCTCGAATGGCGGCATTTACGGCTCGCTGATGTCGACGCCGATCCTCAACGCGCCGCAATCGGGCATTCTCGGCATGCACAAGATTCAGGAACGGCCGATGGCGGTGAACGGAAAGGTCGAAATCCGGCCGATGATGTACCTGGCCCTGTCGTACGACCATCGCGTCGTCGACGGCAAGGAGGCGGTGACCTTCCTGGTTCGCGTCAAGGAGGCGCTGGAGGACCCGGCGCGCCTGGTGCTGGATTTGTGATACGACCTTTTTCGACCCTTCGGGCTAAGCTGCCGAACGACGGAGCGGGCCGTGCCTACAGTCGCCATCGTAGACGGCGTCAAGATTCAATTCTATTTAGACGAACACCCGCCGCCACACTTCCATGCGGTCTTTGCCGAGTTTTGCCGCTCAAATTCGGATTGAGCCTCCCTCGCTATTGCGAGGGTCCCTGCCGCCAAACAAGCTCAGCGTCGTGCTAGCTTGGCTTCGGGTAATCGTGAAGGGCTGATGCGTGCTTGGGCCGCGATCGAGGCAGGAAGGAAACCTGAGAAGCTGCAATGAGCGAAATCACCCGAATGACAGCGGTTGAGCCGATCCTTTACGGAGTGATCAAGGTTGCCTGGATCGATGGTTATGAAGCCGTTGTCGATCTCCGGCCGGTCATTTCCGAGGGCGAGGTGTTTGAATTTCGGCGCCGTGCGCCTCAGCGATTTGATGAAGTCCGGCTTTCGGACTTTGGGCACTCGATCTATTGGCTCGACGACATGGGCGACGAAATCGACTTTGGATCCGAATCCCTGCGCCACCGCGCCGAACGCTAGGCGGCGATCCTTCGTCTCGCCAGTTAAGATTGGAAGCGGTCGGCCGCGGCTTCTGGTTCATGGAGGGCGTCTTGGTTTATGACCTCATCGTCATCGGCGCTGGCCCGGCCGGCTATGTCTGCGCGATTCGCGGGGCTCAGCTCGGCATGAAGGTGGCGCTTGTCGACAAGCGCAAGAATGGCGGCGGCACTTGCATCAATATCGGCTGCATCCCGTCAAAGGCCCTGCTTTATGCGAGCGAGATGTTCGAGGAGGCGGCGCATGGCTTCAGCCCGCTTGGCGTCGTCGTTGCGCCGCCGAAGCTCGACCTCGCCACGATGATGAAGCACAAGG
>DATGLU010000393.1:0-4984 GCA_035294045.1 Roseiarcus sp.
ACCTTGATGCCCGGATTGGCGGCCTCGAAGCTCTTCACCGCCTCCTTCTGATATTGGCTCAGGCCGGATTCGGTCTGCTGGTTGTCCCAGAATTTCAGAACGATGTCCTCGGCGTAAGCCGAGGCGGGCAGCGTCAGCAACATCGACGCCAGCGCTATTGCTCTACGCATAGGTTTCCTCCCACGGTTTAGGATTGTCGCTGCGGCCCGGTTCGGACGAGCGCGCCGGCGGGCCGGAGGCCTGGCCGCTCGATTCTCTTGTTTCCTCGTCGGCGAGCGTGACGCGCGCGCCGGTCGAGGCGAGCGCGAAGCGATGGCTCGGCAGCGAGCCGGAATCGGTGATGATGTCGTCGACGCCGTCGGGCGGAACGATCCGATGGCTGGCGTCTTGGCCGATCAGCGAGTGATCGGCCATGACGACGACTTCGCGCGCCGCGTCCGCGCAGCGCCGCCCGGCAAGCGCCAGTCGCTCGTCGCCCGCCGAAGGGCCGAAACGCGCCGTAACGCCGTCGACCGACAGGAAAGCCTTATCAACCCTGATCGTCTCGAACAGACCGCCGAGGCTCGGCCCGACGAGACAGCGATCCTTCGTCTGCAGCTCGCCGCCGGTCAGGATGACTTTCAAGCCCGACCGGCCATTCAACCGATCGACCACGTCGAGCGCATTGGTGACAATCGTGAGGTTCTGCGCCGCCTGCAATTCTTCCGCGAGATAGAGCGACGTCTCGCCCTGATTAATCAGCACCGTATCGCCCGGCTTGATCATCGCCGCCGCGGCGCGGGCGATCACGCGGCGCAAAGCCTGGATTTCGCGTGCGATCCCGGTCTCTGGCGCTGCGACACGCAAAGCGAGGCCAAGCTCGTCGGCGCGCCGCTGCATCGCGCGCTGCATATTGCGGTACCAATCATGGGCCGGATAATGCGGGATAAAGCCGATCGTCGGGCGCTGGCCGCTGAATTTCGGCGCGTCCGCAGCGGCCAGGTCCGCCAGGACGCTGTCCGAGGCGAAAGCCCATCCCTCTTCGGCGCGCCGGTAATATTTGCCGAGCGTGCTCGGCGTCAGAATGGCGTGCGGCGTCTTCACTTCGCGCGGCATGGCGCCGCCGGCCAAAGCGAGGCCGAGGACCTCAACCGCCCGCGCGCCGACAAATTCGGGAAACAAAGCCGCGCAGGCGCGCAACTTGCCGCCCGCCGAAAGAACCTCGAACAAGGCGGCGCCCTCGCCGCCGACCGAGAAAGCGTGGACGCGATCGCGGCCGAGCCGCTCGGAAGCCTCCAAGGCGGCGAGGATCGAGTGGTCGTTGACGCCGAACAGGACGTTGATGTCGGGATGCGCCTGCAAAGCGTCGAGGCTGGCGCGCAAGGCCGATTTGAAGGCGCCGCGGCCGTCGACGCGCCAATGCCGGATCTCGCCCTTGAAAGTAGAGCGGAAGCCTTCGAGGAAGGCGTCGCTTCTGAGCCGCGTATTGGGCAGCGCTTCGAGGGAGACGACGAGAATTTTGGCCGATTTGATCCGGCCGTTGAGCTCGGCGCCGGCGAGCCGGCCGAGATCGCGGCCGGCTGCGTGATTGTCCGGCCCGAGATAAACGCCGCCCTCCTGCGGCGCGGATTCGGCGAGAAAGGGAATGCGCCGCCGTCTCGCCATCAGCCGCAGCGTCTCCGCGCCGCTCCCTTCGAGCGGCGGCAACACGATCGCGCCGACCCCGTCCAGATTGGCCGGAGAATCGGGAGGCGGCGCGGCTTTCGGAACTGACGGCCGGGCCTGCGGCGCGGCCGCGCCGCCATGGCTGCGTCGCACAAGGCCCTGCGCGGCGAGGCGGGCGATGTCGCGGCGGACGGTCACCGCCGAGGTCTGCCCCAGGCGCTTCGCGATTTCCCGGATCGAGGCGATCCCCACCTCGTCCAGGATCGCTTGAATCCGCGCTTCTCGTTCAGCTTTGATCATTTTGGATCATGGTTGGATCGTTTCAACATAATACGAGGTCAAGCGGGAGGACAAGTGCTGAAAATGCTCCTGAAATGATCAAATTCGATCGCTCTTCAGTGCGCTTGCCCGGCGACGCGGGGCGCTCTTTATTCAGATCAAGAAAAGCGTTGCCGTCGTAGAGCCGCGACTAGTCTCGCGCGGCCCAAGAGAGGTACGAGCGAATGATCTTCAGCTTGTCATCGGACAAGCCGGCGAGGCGCGCTTCATCCAAGCTGCCATCGCGGATGAGGCGGGCGAAAACGAGCAGAAGCGTCGAATAGCGATAGTCGAAGGCCGTATCGATCTCGCCGCGCTTCTGGCGCAGGTACTTTTCAACAGCCCACATGTCGTCCGGCGTCGCCGCTTCACTAGCCCTTCGCTTGAACTCGGCCAGGGTCTTGGCGAGCGTCTCCACCCGCGCCGCCTCGAAGGCGCGACGAGCGATCTTCTTTTCCTCGGGCGACCATTCGACGTTGCGTTCCCTCATGATACGCCTCCACAAGTGGCCTTAGTCACGCCGCTGTCTCTCGCCCCAGAATGAAATCGGCGCAGCGCGCGCCGATCATGATCGCCGCCGCGTTGGTGTTGCCGCTGACTAGCGTCGGCATGATCGAGGCGTCGGCCACCCGCAGCGCCGCAAGCCCATGCACGGCAAGGTTCTGGCCGACCACGGCTGAGCGATCTTCGAGCGGGCCCATCTTGCACGTGCCGGACGGATGGAAAACCGTTTTCGATGTGGAGCGGATATGCTCGGCCAGGGCGTCGCGATCCGCCTCTGCGCCCGGCTCGGGCAGAATGCGGCGCTTGACGAGGCGCTTGAGCGACGGCGATTCGAATATTTTCAGCGCCAGTTCGACGCCGCAAATCTGCGCGTGCATGTCCATCGGATGGCTCAGCGCGCCGGAGCGGAAGCGCGCCTTGACGCGCGGATCGGCGGAGACGATCTTGACGCTGCCGCGCGAGCGCGGCCGCAAGAGGCACGGATTGATCGTGACGCCGTGGACCGGTTCGGGGATGCGATCGACAAAGCCGACCACGAGCGGCAGGACATGGAACTGGATGTTCGGCGCGTCGGCGCCGGCGACTCGGGCGAAGCCGCCGCATTCGACGACGTTCGAAGCCAGCACGCCTTTGCGCTGAAGCAGATATTTCGCCATGTGCCAGACGGCGCGCACGCCCTTGTCATGGCCGAGCAGCGATATGGGTTCATGAATTTCCGCCTGTACCGGCGTCTCGAAATGGTCCTGATAATTCTCGCCGACGCCGGGCAGATCGGCGACGCAGCCGACGCCGAGCTCGGCCAGGGCCTTGCCGTCGCCGATTCCGGAAAGCTGCAACAGACGCGGCGTCTCCAGCGCGCCGGCGCAGAGGATGGTCTCGCCCGTCGCCCGATAGGTTGTTCCGTCCTCCAGCACGACTCCGGTGGCGCGCCGTCCGTCAAAGGCGACGCGGGCGCAGCGCCGGCCGGTCAGCACAGTCAGATTTCCCCGCCGCTCCGCCTCGCGAAGGAACGCCGTCGCCGCGCTCCATCGGCGGCCGCGATAGGTGGTCGTCTGGTAGAAGCCGACGCCCTCTTGCGCCGCGCCGTTGAAATCGGCGTTGGCCGGCAGGCCGGCCTCGCGCGCCGCCGCGATGAACGCCTTGGAGAGGGCATGGCCGGCGGCGAGGTCCGAAACATGGAGCGGCCCGCCGACGCCGTGATACTCGTCGCTGAGGCGGGCATTGTCCTCAAGCGCGCGAAAGGCCGGCAGCACCCGATCGTAGGACCAGGCGCGATTGCCCATTTGCGCCCAGGAATCATAGTCCGCCGCCGCGCCGCGGATATAGACCATCGCATTGACCGAGCTTCCGCCGCCGAGAACGCCGCCCTGCGGCACGATCGCCTTGCGGCCGTTAAGCGCCGGCTCCGGCTCGCTCTCGTAGAGCAGCACGTCGCGTCCGCGTTCGAGCACTTTGAAAAACGTCGCTGGAATATGAATCCATGGGCTGCGGTCACGCCGGCCGCCTTCGATCAGCAGCACCCGGTTTTTCGGATTTTCGCAGAGGCGCGCCGCGGCGGCGCAACCGGACGATCCTCCGCCGACGACAATGTAGTCGAAAGCGTCCGCGACCCTCTCGATCATCCCGGTCCTCCCCGCAAGCGCGTAAAGCGCCATTCAGCCCCGCTGAAACTTAACATGTGAAATACCCCTGTCCAAGCTTACGCGCGTGCGGCCAGGCTCCGTTGTCTTATGCGGCGAGCAATGGCAGGGTGCGCGAAGGTCATCGCCCGTCTGGAGAACCATCCTGCTGCCGCGAACGACACGCCGCTCCCTTCCCATGGCGTTGCTGCGCGCCCGCGAAGCCGTGATGATGCGGTTTCGCCCGATGCTCGCCGAGCATGGCGTCACCGAGCAACAATGGCGCGTCATCCGCGTCTTGAGCGAGGAAGGGCCGCTCGGCGCCTCGGAGGTCGCGGACCGCGCCGCCATTCTCGGACCCAGCTTGACGCGGATCATCAAAACCTTGGAGCGGCGGCGAATGATCACCAGCCGCCGCCTTCCCCATGACGGGCGCCGCGTCGTACTGGAAATTGCCGCGGCGGGGCGAGCCGTGATCGCGTCCGCAGCGCGCGAAAGGCGCAAAATATACCGCGTTCTGGAACGCCTTCATGGCCGAAAGGTCCTCGACGAGCTCCTTGATCGGCTCGAAGCGCTCATCCTCCAGGAAGAAAATGCCGGAAGCGGCAGAAAACGACAAGGCGGAGCGGCGACGGAGACTTGAGACGAAAGCCCGCGCGCGGCGCGCTCACGGGCCAGTTTCGTCGCGTACGCCGTTTGCAAGCCGTCCGAGCCCCGTCGCCTCGACCTCAACCTCGTCGCCGGGCCGCAGCCAGACCGGCGGGTCGCGCCGCGCCCCGGCGCCGCTCGGCGTTCCGGTGAGGATGATGTCGCCCGGCGCAAGCGGACAGAAGGTCGAGATATATTCGACGATCCGGCCGAACGAGAACAGCATCCGCTCGGTCGAATCGCTTTGCCGA
>DATGLU010000394.1:0-7377 GCA_035294045.1 Roseiarcus sp.
GCGATACGCGTTTAGCGCGCACTCTTCTCTCCCCGTACGGCCCGACCTGTGTCGGGCAGGAACGCGGCGAGCAAGCCGATCGCCGGCAGGAAGGCGCAGGCCTGATAGACAAATTCGATGCTCGTCCAATCCGCCAATTTGCCCAAAGCCGCGGCGCCGAGGCCGGCCATGCCGAAGGCGAGGCCGAAGAACAGGCCCGAGACCATGCCGACCTGGCCAGGCATCAGTTCCTGCGCATAGACGACGATCGCCGAGAAAGCCGAGGACAGGATCAGGCCGATCGCGACGCTGAGCGCGATCGTCGCCGCCAAGCCGACATGGGGCAGGACAAGCGTGAACGGCAGCACGCCGAGAATCGAGCCCCAAATCACCGCCTTGCGGCCGAAACGGTCGCCGATCGGGCCTCCGATCACCGTGCCGGCCGCGGCGGCGGCGAGGAACACGAAAAGGTAGAGCTGCGCCGTCTGCGTCGGCAGATCGAAACGCCGCATCAGGTAGAAAATGTAGTAGCTGGTGATGCTCGCCAGATAGAAGAATTTCGAGAAGATCAGCGCGATCAGCACCGCGATCGCCCGCGCCACCTGGCCCTTCGGCAAAGCGCTTCGCTCGGCCCCGGCCTTGCGCGCCGGCCGCCGCGCCGCGCCGCTGCGCTTTGACCAGCCGCCGAGCGCGGCGAGAATGGCCATGCCGCCGAGCGCGGCGAGCGCGAACCAGGCGAGGCTTGCGCGGCCATGCGGCAGGATAATGAAAGCCGCCAGCAGCGGCCCGAGCGATTGGCCGAAATTGCCGCCGACCTGGAACAGCGACTGGGCCAAGCCATGCGCGCCGCCCGAGGCGAGCCGCGCGATGCGCGAAGATTCCGGATGGAAGATCGACGAGCCGACGCCGAGCAGCGCCGACCCGGCGACCAGCGTCGGGTAATTGGGCGCGAAGGCCAAGGCGACGAGGCCGAGCAAGGTCGAGCCCATGCCGAAAGGCAGGGAATAGGGCTGCGGCCGGCGATCCGTATAGAGGCCGATCAGCGGCTGCAGCAGCGAGGCGGTGATCTGATACGTCAACGTCAGCAGCCCGATCTGGCCAAAGGAAAGGTCGAACCCGCCCTTGAGGATCGGATAGATCGCCGGCAGCAGCGCCTGCATCATGTCGTTGAGCAGGTGGCAGAAGCTGATCGCCCCGAGGATCGAAAAGGCGGTTGCGCCGGTCTTGGACCGGGCGATGACGGCTTGGCTCACGAAAAGCGCCTCTCTACCGGACCACCGCTTCGGCCCGACCATTGGTTGAAACACAGAGCCTGAGAGGCTATTGCGGAGGCGTCGCGCCCGCCACCGCAATCAGGCCGCTTTCTTACGAGTTTGGGCCATGGTCCGAAACGCCCGGATAGACGCTTTCGACCACGTGCCGCGGCCGATCATCGCCATCGGCAACGACTATCCGGCCGGCCACGTCGTTCAACCGCACCGCCATCGCCGCAGCCAATTGCTCTATGGCGCATCCGGCGCGGTTATTTTCGCCACAGAGCGCGGCGCTTGGGTAATGCCGCCGCAAGGCGGCATGTGGATTCCGGCCGGCGTGACGCACGAGGTGCGCATGCTGGGCGCATACAGCGCCCGCAGCCTCTATCTCGAACCCGAAGCCGCAGAAGGCATGCCCGATCATTGCCAGGTCGTGGCGATATCGCCCTTTATGCGCAGCCTGTTGGCGGAGGCGGTCGACCTGCCGGCCGATTACGACCTCGAAGGCCGCGGCGGCGCGCTGATGGCGCTCGTCCTGCACGAGATCAGGCGCCTGCCGGCGCTGCCGCTGTCGCTGCCATTCCCGATCCATCGCGCGCTCGCCGAAAGCTGCCGCGCCTTCCTCGAAAAGCCCAGCCCGCACGCGACGATCGACGCCTGGGGCAAGGCGCTCGGCGTCAGCCGGCGGACCTTCACCCGACTATTCAAGCGCGAGACCGGCCTGAGCTTCGCGACGTGGCGCCAGCAAGCCTGCCTCATCGCCGCGCTGCCGCGCCTTTCGGCGGGCGAAAAGGTGACGGCCGTCGCGCTCGATCTCGGCTATGACAATCCGGCGGCCTTCACGACGATGTTCAAGCGCGTTCTGGGCGCGTCGCCGCGGAATTATTTGCGGGAGAACGGGTGAGGAGGTGATAGATGGTTGGTAATGACACCGTCTATACAGAGTGCTAGGTTCAAATATCGGAGGATTTCTATGCCGCGGCCCGCAACCAAAAAAACCCCCGATCGGAGCGGCGCTTACCGCTCGCCAGGCAAGCGCAGCGTCGCGCGCGACACGCTTAATATTCGCATCAAGCCCGACGAGCGCGGCCTGATCGATCGCGCTGCGGAGGCGCTTGGCAAAACGCGCACAGACTTTATGCTCGAGGCTGCGAAGCGCGCGGCTGAAGAGGCGCTGCTCGATCGGGCGGTATTTTCAGCGAACCCAGCAGCCTACGCCAAATTTTTAGCGCGGCTGGACGCGCCGCCACGGCCGAACGACCGTCTCCGCCGCGCGCTGACGACGAAAGCGCCCTGGGACTCCCCGTGACGCTAAGGGTGCCCGCGCCGCTCGCCGATCTGCACGATCTTACGCCCTTCGATTCCGGAAACGCTTCGCTCGACGCTTGGTTGAAACGCCGCGCCCGCGCCAATCAGATCAGTGGCGCGACGCGGACCTTCGTCGCCTGCGACGATGATGTGATCGTCGGCTATTACGCGCTCGCCGCAGGCGGCGTCCGCTTGGCCGCGGCTACCGGCCGGTTTCGTCGCAACATGCCCGATCCAATTCCGGTGGCCTTGCTCGCCAGGCTTGCGGTCGACCATCGCTGGCAAAGCAAGGGAATTGGACGATCGCAGTTTCGCGACGCGGCGCTGAGGCTCGCCAGCGCCGCGGAGACCCTTGGCATCCGAGGCGTGCTCGTCCACGCAATCTCGGATGAAGCGAAGGCTTTTTACTTGGCCCTTGGCTTCGATCCATCGCCGCTTGAACCGATGATGTTGATGGCGACGATGGCGGATATCCAAGACGTACTCGGATAGCTTAATCCTCGAACCTCTCGCTCGTCCCTGTCGCCCGCGCCGGCGCGATCGTCGCGTCCGGTTCGCGCTTGGCGAGCCCCGAATCGCGGAAGCGATTGACGATCGGATAGCGGCGGTCGCGGCCAAAATTCTTCGAGGTCACCTTCACGCCTGGCGCCGATTGGCGGCGCTTGTATTCGGCGAGATAGAGAAGGCGCTCGACCTTCTTCACGGTCTCCAGATCGTAGCCTTGCGCGGCGATGTCGGCGAGGCGCATGTCTTTTTCGACCAGGCGCTCAAGGATCGCGTCGAGCACGGGATAGGGCGGCAGCGAATCTTCGTCCTTCTGGTTCTCGCGCAATTCGGCGCTCGGCGCCTTGGCGATGATGTTCGGCGGGATGACCTCGCCGTCCGGCCCGAGCGCGTCGATCGGCTTCCAGCGATTGCGCAGGGAGGCGAGGCGGAAGACCTGCGTCTTGTAGAGATCCTTCAGCGGATTGAAGCCGCCATTCATGTCGCCATAGAGCGTCGCGTAGCCGGCCGACAGTTCCGACTTGTTGCCGGTCGTCACAAGCATCGCGCCGAGCTTGTTGGAGACCGACATCAGGATGAGGCCGCGGGCGCGGCTCTGGATGTTCTCCTCCGTGACGTCGCGCAGGCGCCCGGCGAAGAGCGGCTGCAGCGCCGCCTCGATCGCTTCGACAGGGCCGGCGATCGGGATCGTATCGTAGCGGATATTCAGCGCCGCCGCGCAAGCCGCCGCGTCGCTGAGCGATTCGTTCGAGGTGAAGCGAGAGGGCAGCATGATCGCATGGACGCGCGAGGCGCCGACCGCGTCGACCGCCATCGCCGCAGAGAGCGCCGAATCGACGCCGCCAGAAAGACCGAGCACGACGCCGGGAAAGCGGTTCTTCTCGACATAGTCGCGCAAGCCGAGCACGCAGGCCGTGTAATCGGCTTCGTCCCCCTCTTCGATTAGGACGCGCGGCCCCTCGACGCAGCGCCACGTCTCGCCTCGCCGCTCCCAGACGGTGCGCGCGACAAACGGACGGAAAGCCGGCAATTGGCAGGCGAGCGAGCGGTCGGCGTTGAGCGCGAACGAGGCGCCTTCGAAGACCAGTTCGTCCTGGCCGCCGACCTGATTGAGATAGATCAGCGGCAGCCCGCTCTCGAGGACGCGCTCGACCGCGATGTTGAGCCGCGCTCCGACCTTGTCGCGCTCGTAAGGCGAGGCGTTGGGGACAAGCAGGATTTCGCCGCCCGTCTCGGCGATGCATTCGACCGGCTCCGGCCCCCAAATGTCTTCGCAGATCGGCACGCCGATCCGGATGCCGCGAAACACGATCGGGCCGGGCGCCGGGCCCGGCGTGAAGACGCGCTTCTCGTCGAACACGCCGTAATTCGGCAGATCGACTTTGAAGCGCACGGCCTCGATGCGGCCGCCATCGAGCAAGGCGTAAGCGTTATGGACTGAGCCATTCTCGGCCCAGGGCAGGCCGACGAGCAGAGCCGGTCCGCCATCGGCCGTCTCGCGCGCCAAAGCCTCGCAAGCGGCGCGGCAGGCCTCCTGGAAGGCGGGCTTCAGCACCAAATCCTCCGGCGGATAGCCGGAGAGAAAGAGTTCGGGGGACATGAGAATGTCGGCGCCAAAGGAAGCCGCTTCGGCGCGCGCCTCGCGCAGCCGCTTGGCGTTGCCTTCGATGTCGCCGACCGCGGCGTCGAGTTGGCCGAGGGCGATGACGAGACGGTTGGCGGGTGCGGGCATGCCGCGGCTTTACCGCGCGGGAGAAAAAGCGGCAATTCTCGATGCGGGCGACTGTGGCGACGGTCAGGATTGCGGCGAAGCCTGCCGCGCCGGCGCGCAAACCCCGGCAAGCGCCGCGATCAGGATGGTCGCGGCGGCGACGAGGTAGAAAATGCCGGCGAGCGAGGTCGCCTGCGCCACAAAGCCGAAGAGCGGCGGCGCGGCGAGCAGCCCGGCATAGCCCAACGTCGACACAGCCGCGATTTGCGTTTCCGGATGCGGCATGGCGCCGGCGGCGCTGAACAGGACCGGGACCATGTTGGAGAAGCCTAATCCGGTCAAAAGGTAGCCGGCGACGGCGATCCAGAAATTGTTCGAGATCGGCCCGGCCAGCAAGCCGATGAACACCAGGACGCAGCCGCCGCGCACCAGAGCCGGGCCGTCGACGCTGCGCCGAATGCGATCGCCGAAAAACCTGCCGAACGCCATCGCGCCGGAAAAGGCGGCGTAGCCGAGATTGGCGCGCTCGATCGCCGCGCCCAAACTGTCGCGCAGATAGACCGCCGCCCAATCGAGCACCGCGCCTTCGCCGCTGAAGCACAAAGCCGCCATCACGCCGACGAGAAGCGCCGCAAGCGCCGGGCGCAATGCCGGACGACGCGCCGCCGCTTCGGCGCGCCGCTCCGGCTCGCCGCGCAGCCGCGCCTGACCCAGCACGAAGACCGCGGCGAGAAGCACGGCCATGACGAGGCTTTGCCAGGGGCCGCTGACGACGTCCAAGAGCAACGTACCAGCGCCGGCGCCGGTTAGCCCGGCCAGGCTCCACATGCCGTGAAACGACGACATATAGGGCCGCTCGGCTCGCCGTTCGGCATCCGCCGCGGCGACATTCATCGCAACGTCCATCAGGCCGCCGCTCGCGCCGAAGAAAAAGAGAAGCGCAGCGAGCGTCAGAACGCTCGGCGCGCTGCCGACGAGCGGCAGCAGGACGCAAAACACGCCGCCGCTGATCCGGATCAGCGCCGCCGCGCCGATCCGTTGCAGGATCCAGCCGCTCGCCGCCATCGCCCCGATCGCGCCGAGGCCTAGGACGAACAGCGTCGCCCCGAGTTGCGAAGGATCGAGGTCCAGGCGCAATTTGGCCAAGGGAATTTGCGTCGCCCAGACGCCATAGACCGCGCCGTTGACGAAAAAAATCGCGGCGATCGGCCCCCAGACCGGCCAGCCAGGGGCGCAAGCGGATTTCGGTTCATTCATCGAGGTTCCCGGCGAAGCGTCGCGTCGTCTTTCGGATGGACATTCGATCCGGCTTTGGCGCCGCTCTTCGCGCGTGCCGGCTTTTAGGCTAGGACGTGTTCGCCAGTTCGGCCTCGCGATCATCGGCCGCGCCTCGCTCGGCGCGGGAGCGTGAAGATGTCGGCCGGCTATAGAAGGAGGGGCGGATTTGCGCAACCTTGCCGTGCTCGCCTTGCTCGCCGCCGCCTCCCCCGCTTTCGCCGCCGGGTCCGAGCAAGCCTATCTCGCTGCGCGCGATCGCGCCGTCGCCGCGCTCAAGCACATGAAGGGCGACAAGCAGGACGCGGCGGAGCGGCGGCTGCGCGCCGGTTTGGAGGCGAAATTGAAGGGCCTGATCAATCCGCCGCCGCTCAAGGATTTCCCCGGTCCGGGGACAATCAGTCCGGAAAGCCTGATTCAGACCGATATCGGCGCCGATGGGCTGGACGGCCTCGTCTTTCGCAACGGAGACGAGAACATTGTGCTGGTCACGACCGACGGGCTGCTGAAAGCCTGGCTCAAGGCGCATAAGACATATTGGAAGGACTTGCCCAATCCGCCGGTCGACCCCGAGGCCGCTTTCCATTCCGAAGCTTTCTACACCCAGGCGGCCAGTCCCGACGCGGCGGTCTCGATCTTCGCGACGCTGCCGATCCGAAAGCCGGAGGGCGCCGCGATCGCGGCGGCGCTGCTTGTCCAGGAGGCACAGGACGTCGCCGTCGAGCCGCCCGAGCAAATCGCGGTCACTGTCGCCAAGGGCGGCAGAGTCTATATCGCGATCGTCAAGGCCGCCGCCAAGCCCGCTGCGATCGCGGCTTGCGAGGCGATCTGGAAGGATTTCCAAGCCAAGAGCGAGGCGGCGGCCAAGGCGTACCAGCAAGGGGGGAAAGACAACCCGAAGAGCGCCGACGAATCGACGCGATTGGAAAATGAAGGGGCGGAGGCGTTCCACAAATGCTGGTCCGAAAAGGCCGGCGCGACCTCAGCTTTTCCCGCGCTGACCCAGCAAGCGCAAAGCCTCGCCGATCTCTTTGCCGCGCAGTGACGCCGAGTGTTCCGACTAAGCATCGGATACGCGCCAAGCTGTCATTGCGAGCGAAGCGCAGCAATCCATCGTAGGACTCCGCGCCCTAAGAATGGATTGCTTCGTCGCTTCGCTCCTCGCAATGACGGCGGTACGGTTTCAACGGCAGAGCTTCGCGCTCTATTGGAAGCGTACGCCCTGTCTGTCCAGCTCGCGATGAATCGCGACGAGGCTGACCTCGCGCGGACTTCGGCCGCTCTTGACGGACAAAGCCGCGGCGATCCCGGCGCCCTGCCCGACCACCGCGCAGCAGGCCATGTTGC
>DATGLU010000395.1:0-2039 GCA_035294045.1 Roseiarcus sp.
CTTCAAGAACGCGCTCGCCGATCTGACCATCGCCAAGCTGTCGCCGATCCGCGCCGAGATTCTCAGGCTGAAGGCCGATCCGGCCCATGTCGACAAGGTCCTCGCCGAGGGCGCCGAGCGCGCCCGCGCCATCGCCCGGCCGATCATGGACCAGGCGAAGGACGTGCTCGGGCTGATCCGGTAGGATTGTCGTCCTCTTGGGAGCCGCTCCAGAACCAAACAGTTACGCTGCCTGCCCTGGGCGGCGATCAACTACAGCGCGCTGCTTTTAGATGGACCCGGTTCGTCATTGCGAGCGAAGCGAAGCAATCCAGGAACCTCGGAGTCTCCTGGATTGCTTCGTCGCTTCGCTCCTCGCAATGACGGTTCAAGCGATTCAGCCTAAAGGCGTAGCGCTCTAATTTAGAATTGGCAGACGTTCATAGCTATGTATACGCAAACCGAGTCAGGATTTTCGCATAGCCGCCTTTAGTTTCATGGACCACCACCTTCATCAAGGGACGCTTGTGGCGCGAGGTATTAGATAGGTGCTGCCTGGCCCAAGTTGACTGGGACGAATGATGATTACCCCACGTACTTATGATCCTGTACGAAAATAAACGCTAATCTTATAGTCTTGGGGGTGAGCGTCCAAAGGTTCAGCCGGATTTAACCCGGTAACGACATATGCCCCACCTGGTAAACCTGACCCGCAGCGAGGCTCGGACGCTCGCGCCAGAGCCGGAAACGAACCTGCGTCCATCCGGTCGGCTCGAAACCGGCGATGGCGGCGAGAGCGCCGGCCTGGACGTCTCTTGCCGCGTCGTCGCTTTCGCGGCGTCGTAAGTCGCCGATCGGCGCATGCGGCGGGATGGCGAGGAGTTCCTGCGTCGCGAATTTCGCAGCCGCGACGGCAGGCGATGATTCGGCACGCCATACAATCCATGTCTTCACGCTCGGCCAGCCAAAAGCCTGGCTCGGCGCCTCGAAAATCGGACTGCCGAGAAAATTGCTCACGCCTTCCGGCTCGGCCCACAGGTAAAACGGCGCATAGAGATTCTCGGGCCCGTCTTCGCCGCGGCGCGCGGTGAGATAGGCCTTGAATTTCAGCTTGGGGAAATTGTCGGTCGACGCGCCCTTCTCGGCGATGCGGCGATCGATGATCGCCATGTCGTAATCGGCCGGCAGGACGAAGCGATATTGCATGGCGATCATTGTCGTTGCTCCAAGATTCGCTGTAGCCGCGGTCGCTGACCGCGGCCGGCGCGAAGCGCCAGGTTTCGGAGGCGGGGCGGGCGCGGTCAGCGACCGCGCCTACAAAATTGCGTCCGCGCCCCAGGCGACGCCGCCGGAGAAGGACCAGTCCTCGCGGCTTGTCGTCGAGACGATGATCATCACGTCTTCCGGCCTGACGCCCGGCGCGGCGGCGAGCAATTCTGTGAGCCGGCGGTAGAAAGCCTTTTTGGTCGCGGTCGAGCGCGGCTTGCCGCCGGTAATGTCGAACAGAACGAAGTCGTCCGAGCGCGGGCCGCCGAGATAATGGCGGTCGAAGATGAATTCGTTCTTCTCGAGCTGATGGATCGCCTGGAAACGGTCGTTGGCCGGAACGTCGAACGTCTCGGTCAGCGCCCGGTCGAGGGCGTCGGAGACGGCGCGCAGATAATCGGACGATTTGCCTTTAAGGAGGGTGATGCGGGTGAAGGGCATGATCGAGGCCTCAAGAATGGCTTGACGAAACCGGTATAGAGCCGGAAGATCGTCCTGAAAATCGAATTGTTTTTAACCGTAAATTCCAAAAAACAGGATGATTTGTCGTGACGCGTGTCACTTTCGATCTCGACGTCTTGCGGACCTTTGCGACCGGCATAGCGCTTGGCAGCTTCGCCAAAGCCGCCGACCGGCTCGGTCGCTCGACTTCGGCGGTCAGCGCGCAGCTCAGGAAGCTTGAGGACCAGGCGGGGACGGCGATTTTCCGCAAAGCCGGGCGCGGCCTCGCTTTGACCTTGGCCGGCGAGACGCTGCTCGCCTATGCCCGCCGCCTCATCGAGTTGAACGACGAA
>DATGLU010000396.1:0-2661 GCA_035294045.1 Roseiarcus sp.
TCTGCCTGCCTTATTTCCTCGGCGAGAAAACGCCGATCCAGGATCCGCTGGCGCGCGGCGCCTTTATCGGCCTCAGCCTCAGCCATGGCCCGGCGCATCTCTGGCGCGCGCTTCTCGAGGCGGTCGGCTTCGGCTTCCGCCATCATGTCGAGGTGCTCGGCGAAATCGGCTTCGCGCCCAAACGGTTCCTCGCTTCGGACGGCGGCGCGCGCAGCCGCGTTTGGATGCAGATCGTCGCCGACATTCTCCAGGCGCCGGTGCGCCTGGTCGAGAACGCGCATGGCTCGGCCGTCGGCGCCGCGCTCGTCGCCGGCGTCGCATCGGGCGGGATCGGCTGGGGCGATGTCGGACGCCTCGCCCGGCTCGGCGAGACGATCGCCCCGCAATCGGCGAATGGCCCAGCGTACGATCGCCTCTATGCGAAATACCGCGCGCTCTATCCCGCGCTGAGGCCGATCTTGCGAATGGACGAGGATCGAGCCGCCGATCAAGCCTGAGCGCCCGCTCGAACGGACTCGATGACGGCCGCGAAATCCAAGCGGCCGCGCTTAAGATCGTGTCCCGCGCCTTCGGCGACCATCAGCCGCGTCCCGGCCGGAATCAATGCAATCGCCCGCTCCATCTCCGCAATCGAGCCGAACGGGTCGGCTGCGCCATGGACGAACGTCGCGGGCGTGCGCAGCTCGGGAAAATGCCCGGTGCGCAATTGCTCTGGCTTGTTCGGCGGATGAAGCGGATAGGAAAGGAGCAGCAGCGCTTGGGCAAGGTCCGGCTGCTCCGCGGCCAAGATGCTCGCCTGACGCCCGCCATAGGAATGACCGCCGAGATAGACCGCGCCGGTTACGATCTCCCGAAGCGCGGCGACCGCCAAGCGCAAGCCCTCGCGATCTTCCGCCGCGCCCGCCGGATGCGGCGGCCCCGACCGGCGCTTCTGGCGAAACGGCAGCTCGCAGCGCAGCACCGTCACGCCGGCCGCTTGAAACGCGCCGGCGGCGGCGAGCAGAATCGGCGCATTGCAATTCGCCCCGGCGCCATGCGTCAAGACCAGCCCTTCGCCCGACGGCCGCGCCGGCCGATGCAGGAAGCCGCGTATGCCGGCTTTTTCAAAAGACGAAAATGCCTCCGAGGCGTTCATGCCGGGCGGGTCCAAATCGCTTTGTTCTGGTGCCGGCTGCAGGGATCGAACCCGCGACCTACTGATTACAAATCAGTTGCTCTACCAACTGAGCTAAGCCGGCATGCTGGGCATTATCTGGACCTCTCCATACGCGGGCTGAGCGCGGCTGAAAAGAGCCCGTCTCAAGCCGCTCCGCGCGCTTCAGCGGCCGGAACAAATTCCGTCCCACGGGGATGTAACTGACCGTATTGAGCGAGGCCGTCATGAACAAGGAATTTGAAAACCCCGTCCCGCCTCGGACCAAAGGCGAAGCCGGACGGATCATCGAAGACAAGGCCGCGGAAGCGCGCGAGAGGATCGGCCGGATCGAGAAGGCGGCGAGCGGGGCGGCGGCCGAGGCGCAGGCGGCGGCGCAGGACATCGAGGAGAGAAGGGCGGAGCGAGAGATCGCCGAGCGGGATATCGTCCAGCGACGCGGCAAGGACGAGAAGATTCAGGCCTCGGCGCTGCCGGACGAAAAGCGCGCGGCGGAGGAGGACGAAGCGCGCAAGGCGGCCGCTCACGGCGAGGCGCGCGTCGAGGGCGACGACGAGGCCGGCCAGGACGCGTTGACCCGCGGCCATTACGGCGCCGAAGCCGGGTTGGACAAAAAATAGCCGCCGAGCCGACCGCGATCCGCTAGGGCAGTTCCGCCTTCCACGGCCCGTCGACTCGGAACGCTTCGCCGTCGCCCGGCCAGGGCGGCATGGTGATCGCGATGAAGACGAGCGCCTCGCCGCCGAGCGCGCGGAACTGGAACGCGGTTCCGAGCGGGATGGTGAGCGACATTCCCGGCCCGACGGCGACGATGTCCTCGCCGGCGTCGCTGGCGCGCCAGATTTCGCCGCGCCCGCTCAAGAAGAACCAGATTTCCTCGACCGTGCGATGCTTGACCGCGTGGGAGGTCGCGCCGGCGGGCAAGGTGAAATGGGCCAGGCTGCCGCCTTTCAGGGCCAGAAGGATGCGTCCAAGCGTGCCGTCGGGGGCGACGACCGAAGGCTCGGGCGGCAAAGCGAGGGTTTCGAAATCGCGCATCGGCTGGCTCCCTTAAAGCTATCCTGCGCGAGGCGGCCGCGCCGGGGCAAGCCGCCGCGCTTTGGCGGCGACGCGGCCTCTGCTATTTGAGGCCATGGCCGAATCCGACATTCTCAGCGAAACCCAGGTTCTCGACGAGTTCCGCGCGGCGGGCGCCTTGCTTGAAGGGCATTTCATCCTGTCCTCCGGCCTGCGCTCGCCGGTCTTTCTGCAGAAAATGTTCGTGTTCCAGGACCCGGCCCGCACCGAGCGCCTCTGCCGCGCGCTGGCGCGCAAAGCCGAGGCCGCTTTCGGCAAGATCGACGTGGTCGTCTCGCCGGCTCTGGGCGGCATCGTCCCCGGCTATGAGACGGCGCGCTGGCTCGGCGCCAAGGCGATTTTCGTCGAGCGCGTTGACGGCGTCTTCCAGTTGCGCCGCGGCTTCGTCATCGAGAAGGGCGCGCGGGTGCTGATGGTCGAGGACATCATCA
>DATGLU010000397.1:0-8225 GCA_035294045.1 Roseiarcus sp.
GGCAAGCCGATGATCTTCACCAAGGAGACGGTCGATAAGGCCGGATTCTGACCCCACGTTCCACGCTGCACAGCGCCGCCGCTCGCCAAGCCCCTGGTCTGAGGCCAGGGGCGCCTTGGCGCCCTAACCTAACCGGCTCACTCCCATTTCATCCAAGGAAGGAAAATTCAATGACCCCACGTTGCACTTTGACCGCCACACTCCATGCTCGCCCGGAAAAGCGCGACGAGTTGGTCAAGCTCTTGGCCAGCTTTGTCGACCGCTCGCGGGCCGAGCCGGGCTGCATCGACTACCACTTCCACGTCAGCGCCGACGATCCGAATGTGTTCTACTTTTATGAGAATTGGACGAGCCGGAAGGACCTCGACGTTCATCTGAACCTGCCCTACCAGAAGGAATGGTTCGGGCGTCACAAGGAGTTTCTGGCGAAGGACGCCGAGCTGAAATTTTTCAATATGCTCAGCGAATACGACAAGTGATCGAGTTCTCGGGGATCGACGATAACGGCTCAATCTTCGCAGCGATGGGGTTCGGACATGCCGGCAATACGATGGGGCCTTGTCGGGGCGACGGTGATTGGCCGCGAATGGATGATCGCCGCGATCCGCGAGGCGGGCGGCGAGATTGTCGGCGTGATGAGCCGCGACGCCGATCGCGGCCGAAAATATGCGGAAGAGTTCTCCATTCCGAAGGCGACGACGAGCCTCGACGCGCTGCTTCCGGACGCGGACGCCGTTTATATTGCGACGACCAATGAGCGCCATAAGGACGAGTGCCTCGCGGCGGCGCGCGCGGGGCGCCACGTTCTTTGCGAGAAGCCGCTGGCGACGAACCTTGCCGACGCCCGCCAAATGGTCGAGGCCTGTCGCCAGGCGGGCGTCACCCTGGCGGTCAATCACCATTTGCGCAATTCCGCCGCGCATCGGGCGATGCGCGATCTCATCGCGCAAGGCAAGATCGGCAAACCGCTTTCGGCTCGCCTCGTCCATGGCGGCTCGCTGCCCGAGCATCTTCGCACCTGGCGGCTGAGCAATCCGAGCGCCGGCGCCGGCGCCGTCCTGGACCTCACGGTTCATGACGCCGATTTGTTGCGCTTCGTGCTGGGCGACGAGCCGGAAAGCGTCGTATCGATCGCGCAGAACGGCGGCTTGGCCGCGGCCGGCGTCGAGGACGCCGCGATGAGTGTGGTGCGCTTCCGCTCCGGGCTTCTGGCGAGCGTCTATGACAGCTTCACAACGCCCTATCTTCAAACGTCGTTGGAAATCCATGGCGGCGGCGGGTCGATTATCGCAACCGACAACATGCCGCAACGTCCAGGCGGCTCGCTCATCGTGCGCACGCGTTCGGGAGAGGAAAAGCCGGCGCTGGCTTTCGAAAACTACTATGTCCGGGGCGTCCGCGCGTTCCATAACGCGATCCGCGGCGACGGGCAGCCGAGCGCGACCGGCGAAGACGGCCTGCGCTCGCTTGCCGTCGCTCTCGCCGCCTTGCAGTCGGCGGCGAGCGGACGAGCCGCTCCCGTCGAGCCGGGTCTTTGATACATATGGAGCTTTGACGATGACCAATGACGAGTTGCGGGCGCTCAACGCCAAACGCAAGATCTATCAAATCGCCTGGGTGACGCGCGACATCGAGAAAAGCATGAAGGCCTGGGTCGACATTCTCAAAGTCGGTCCATGGAAAGTCTTCTCGTTCACCAACGAGACGGTCAAGGACCTGAAGGTCGGCGGCGAAATCGTCACTGAACCCTTCAAATTCCTGATCGCGATTTCCTGGATGGGCGATACCGAACTGGAGATCATCCAACCGGTCTACGGCCCGACCATCTACGAGCGGTTTCTCAACGAAAAAGGCGAGGGGTTGCACCACGTCAAGGAGAAGATCGAAGAGGATCGGTTTGAGGAGACGCTGCGCAACTACCGCGATCAGGGCATTGGCGTGACCCAGACTGGCCAGTTCGTCGCCGACTTTCACTTCTATCTCGATACGGAGAAGAAGCTCGACTTCATCTATGAGCTCGGAAATTGCCCCATCCAGAACCTGCCGCCCAGCATGTTCACGGTCTATCCTCCGGAAACGACTCCCTCTTAGCTCGCAGCGCCGTTAGTTCTTCGGCCTCGGCTCATTGACAGAGGCCGCTCGCGGAGAGCACGCGACGAGGCTGGCGCGCGGCGCGCCTTCACGGCGGCGATTGGCCGTGCTCCATCGCCGCCTCCGCCTCCAAGCTCTCGCGGCCGCGGAAGATCGTCGCGACGGCCAGCGTGCGGCCCCCTTTGCGGAATCGGAGCGCCACATCGTAAGCGCCCGGATCGCCGTCCTGGTCGATCTTGTCCCAGGAAGCCGCATGGCCGACATAGTCAATCGAGGCGTCGTATTGCTGGGTCCAGAAGAATGGCGGCGCGACATACCTTTCGCGGCGTCCCAGCATATTGCGCGCCGCAACTTGTCCCTGCCGCTCGGCGACAACCCAATGTTCGATGCGCAGCCGCTCGCCGCTATAGGGATCGGGCCAGCGGGCGATATCTCCGGCGGCGAAAATATCCGGCGCGCTGGTCTCAAGATATTCGTTGACGACGACGCCGCGATCCACCGCCAGGCCGGCTTTTTCCGCGAGATCGAGACGAGGCCTGACGCCGATTCCCACCACCACAAAATCGGCGTCGATCGACGAGCCGTCATCGAGCCGGACGCGCCGCTCGTCGACGGCGGCGACGGTATGCCCGAGATGGAAAACCACGCCGTGATTTTCGTGGAGGCCGCGGACGAAATCGCCCATAACGGGGCCGAGCACGCGCTCCAGAGGCCGCGCCTCGGGCGCGACCACATGAACCGCGATCTCCCGCTGGCGCAACGCCGCGGCCGTCTCAAGGCCGATGAAGCTGGCGCCGACAATGACGACGCGGGCGCCGGGCTTGGCGAGCGCAATGAGAGCGCGGCAATCGGCGAGCGAGCGCAGCGTGCGGACATGCGGCCGGTCGGCGCCCGGCGCTTGCAGCTTGATCGGCTCCGCGCCGGTCGCAATCAGCAGCTTGGCGAAGGCGATCTTCTGGCCGTCGCCGAGCGTCGCGCGATGCGCCGCCGGATCGATGGCTGCGACATTGACGCCGAGCCGCAAGTCAATGTCGTTCTCAGCGTAAAAACTATCTGGGCGAAGAGGAATCCATTCCTCCGGCGCCGTGCCGGCAAGATAGTCTTTCGATAGGTTTGGCCGATCGTACGGCGCCGCGTCGTCGGCGCTGATCATGGTGAGCTTGCCGCCATAGCCCTCGCGGCGAAGCATCTCGGCGGCGGCGAAACCCGCCGCGCCGCCGCCGATGATCAGAATCCCGTCGGAAGTCGCTGCGCTTGGCTGCGCCGGCGCGCGCGGCGCGGCCGGCGCCTTTTCGCGAATAACGATGCGCCCATCGCGGCGCTCGACCCGCCAGCACGAGGTCGGCGCCAAGGCCGGCGCGGCGAGAGCCTCGCCAGTACGCAAGCTGAAGCAGGCATGGTGCCATGGGCAGCGTACGGCGTCCTCGACCATGATCCCCTCGGCCAAGGGCCCGCCGTAATGCGTGCAGGTCGCTCCGATGGCGAACACGTCGGCGCCGCGCCGCGCAATGAGCACCGCCTCTTCGCCGACATGCCCGACAAGCATCGCGCCGTCGCGCAGATCGGCCTCGGCGACGCCGATCGCAAGGTCGGGTCCGACCGGCTGAGACGGATTGCTCATGCTCATCCTCCTTGAACCAAGCGGGCCGAAGCGCATGACGAGCGCAATGCGATGAAAGCGCGCCAGTTTGACCGAAATCCGGTCGGCGCGCCAGAATGCGACGATGCCGGCGTCTTCTTCAGAGCGCCGCTTTTCGAGAGAAAGATCGGGGAGGAACCGCCGCCGCGCCGCTCGCCGACGAAATGCGTCCGAGCGCGACGCTATCGCTTCATATTGGAGAATCCGCCATGAGCTCAATCTATCCTGCCGCCACGCCCGACATCGCCCGCAAACGGCGAGAGTGGTCGCCGCGCCAGAGCGAGGCTTTCGAGGCGTTCAGCAAGGCCGCCTTCGCCGACGGCGCTCTTCCCGCAAAGATCAAGCAAATCATCGCGGTGGCCGTTGCTCACGTGACGCAATGCCCCTATTGCATCAATGGCCATACCAAGGCGGCGCTGCGCGCCGGCGCGACCCCGGAAGAGCTTATGGAGGCGATCTGGGTGGCGGCGGAAATGCGCGCCGGCGGCGCCTATGCCCATTCGACGATGATGATCGCGACAGCGATCGAGGCGGCGGAAAAATCGGCCCCGTCTCGCGCCTGAAGCCGGACTGCGCGGGCGGGGCCGGGAGGTAGCCGCGCCTCGCTTCAGATTTTGGCGTGAGCGCGATAGCGATAGGCGGGAGCGACGGCGGGCGCGCTGTCGGCGCCAGCGATCGCGGCGACCAGGTCATGGCGCGGCGACAGATGGCAGACCGGATCGGTCGCCCGCGCATCGCCGAGCAGCGCCAGCGCCTGGCAACGACAACCCCCGTAATCGATCTCCCGCCGATCGCAGGAGCGGCACGGCTCGGCCATCCAGTCGAAGCCGCGAAAGGCGTTGAAAGCCGGCGCGTTAAACCAGATGTCGGCGAGCGAATGATCGACGACGCTCCAGAATTCGAGGCCGGGAATTGTCTCGGCGGCGTGGCATGGCAGAACCTTGCCGCTCGGCGTGACGTTCAGGGTTTTGCGGCCCCAGCCGCCGATGCAAGGCTTCGGCGTGAGCGCGTGATAGTCGGGCGCGACGTGATCGATGACGATCGTTCCGGCGAGCCGATCGCGCATCGCCTCGACCGCCGCCCGGGCCTCGTCGGCTTCCTCGCGCGTCGGCATCAGGGCGGCGCGATTGAGCATGGCCCAGCCATAATATTGCGCATGGGCGATTTCGACCCGCCGCGCGCCGAGCTCAACCGCAAACTCGACGATCGCGGTCGCGCGCCGCGCATTGGCGCGATGGATGACCGCGTTGATCGTCAGCGGCATGCCGGTCGCCGTCACCCAGCGCGCCACCTGCCGTTTCTTGGCGTGAGCGCCGCGATAGGACGCGATGCGGTCGGCGCTCGCTTCCTCGGCGTTCTGGATCGAGAGCTGGACGTGATCGAGGCCGCGCGCGGCGAGCGCCTCGACCAGCGCCTCGCTCAGCCCGATCCCCGACGTGATGAGGTTGGAATAGAGGCCAGATTTGGCGCAATAGCCGACGATTTCCGGCAAGTCGCGGCGGCTCGCCGGCTCGCCGCCCGAAAGATGAACCTGAAGCACGCCGAGCTCCGCAGCCTCGGCGAAGACGCGCGCCCAGACAGTCGCGCCGAGCTCGTCGGCGCGACTGTCGAGCGCCAAAGGATTGGAGCAATAGGGACAGGCGAGCGGGCAGCGATGCGTGAGTTCGGCGAGCAAGCCGATCGGCGGCGGCGTCTGCGGCGCCGGCCGGCTCACAGCGCGACCATTTTCTTCGCCGACAATTCCGCCAGAAGGCGGCGCACGTCGGCCTCGATGCGGTTTCGCTCGCCGCGATAGGTCGCGCAAAGATCGTCGATGATCTCGGCGAGCGTCTTCTGTCCATCGCAGCGCTCAAGCACGGCGGCCGCGATCGGATCGGCGCGAACCACCCGCTCGGGCGCGAGCAGCACGAAGCCGCCGCGCGCCTGATCGCGCTTCAGACGCACGCCGCGCGGCAGGCTCGGCCGCGCCGTGGCGGCAATGTCTTCGCCGGCGCTCATCGCGTCTCCGGCCGCCACGCGCCCGGCGGAATATGGCCTTCGACGTAAGCATGCATGAGCGCGTCGCTCATCGCCCAGAGCAGGTCGCATTTGAAAGTCAACGCGGCAAGCGCGGCGCGCTGGCTCTCGACCGTCGTCGCGTGATGCTTGACATAGTCGAGCGCGAAGTCCGAATCGCGCCGCGCTTGCGCCGGGCGATCGGTAAAATAGGAGAGCATCTCGGGCGAGACGAAATCGTAATGGGCCAGCATGCCCGAAACCCGCTCGCCGATAATCGCCGGCGAGAATAATTCGGTCAATGACGAGGCGATCGCCTCGATCAGGCTGCGCGTCGCGCAGAAATGGACATAGGCTTCGACGCAATAGCGGGTGATCGGCAGGATGGCGCGGCGCGAGGCGACAAGCTCGCGGTCGAGCCCGAGCCCTTCCGCCAGCTTGAGCCAGCGATGGACGCCGCCCTCGTCGTCGGCATCGCCGTCATGGTCGAGGATGCGGCGGCGCCATTCGCGTCTCAGCGACGGATCGTCCATGCGCGAAAGGATCGTCGCATCCTTGACCGGTATCGTCGCCTGGTAATGATAGCGGTTCAGCGCCCAGGCCTGAATCTGCGTCTTGGCGCAACGGCCCTCGCGCATCAGGCGATGCAGCGGATGGAGATTGTGATAGCGCTCGGCCCCGATCGCGCGCAGCGCCTGCTCCAATTCGGCGGGCGACATCGCGCTCACAGGACGATCTCCATCCCGTCATAAGCGACCTCCCACCCGGCTGCTTCGACCGTCCGGCGCTCGAGCGAATCCTCGATCAGGACGGGATTGGAATTGTTGAGGTGGATGAAAATCTTGCGCCCGACTTGCAAATCGGCCAAGCCGGCAATCGATCCGCCCGCCCCAATCATAGGCGTATGGCCCATGCGGCGGGCGCTCTTCTGCGTGAGGCCGAGCGCAATGAGTTCGTCGTCGGCGAAGGTCGTCCCGTCGAAAAGCAGCGCATCGGCGCCGCTGATTTTTTCGAGCAAAGCGGAGGTGATCTTGGCGCAAGACGGGGCGTAGACGAGCCGCTTATTCCCGCTTCGCAACTCCAAGGCCAAGCTCTCCTCCCCATCCCCGCCGATCGCGACTCCTTCGCCCTCTTGCCAGAGCGCGACTTTGCCCGGGAGGGCGAACGCGCTGAGCCAGAGCCCCGGGGCCGGAATAAAACGCGTGTCGAGGGCAATCGGCGCGCGCCGCACATGTTCGGCTGCGAGGCCGGCAAAAATCGGATTGGCGGCAAGGGCGGACAGGGTCGCGCTCGCGGCGTAAAGCGTGAAGGCTTGCCCTTCGCGGAGCGTCAGCAAGCCGGCGATGTGATCGAGCTCGGCGCTGGTCAGGACGCACGCTTCGATCGGACTCGAGCGGCCCGGCCGTCGCGGCTGAAGCGACGACTCGCGAATAATCTGCCAGCGCAAATCCGGCGATGCGTTGATGAGCACAAACGCGTCGCCATCGGCCGTCGCAGCGATGCTCGATTGCGTGCGTCGCTTGACGCGAGGATCGCCGCTCCAGGCGAGCGAACAGACCGGGCAGCGGCAATTCCACTGCGGAACGCCGCCTCCCGCCGCCGACCCGAGAACGATGACACGCATCGTTCAGACTGTCGGCGACGCGCTTTTCAGGCTTCCGCCGAAAGATAGCTCGTCACTTCCATGCCGACCGTGACTTCGCAGATCGTGGGCGTGCTCCAATCCATGCGTCATCTCCTGGATGGCGGCGCGCAGGCGCGCAGGCGTATTGTCGCCAGAATGAGCGGGCGCGAACGCCGCGTCAAGTCGCGACCGTGTCGCACCGATCGGCGTCGCCATGCGCCTGCTCGTGACCGAAACACGATAAAAATACGGAACACATTTTTTTGATCCATTCGCAAAAATGCGAACGACCTCGGCAATGAATCCCTAAAGGCGACTCCGATAGTTCGCCATTCGAGCATTGGGGGGATCATGCCGAGATATTGGCTCGCGCCGCTCGACCCGACCGATATTGCGTGGGGAGTTCATGTCGACAGCCTTTGTGTCGAAGCGCCGAGCGAGGAAAGCGCCCGGCGATGCGCCGCCGCGCTAACTTTGTCGGGCTTGCGCCGCCGTCGCCGCGGTCGCCTCCCGGCGCCCTTGCCCTGGCTCTATGGAACCGCCTCCGTCTGCATCGTAACGGGAGACATGCCCGCGCATGACAACGCCGGCCCCCGCTAACCGGGGGCGCCCTGTTTTGTGTGCGCCGTCCGGATATCGGTCGCCTGTCCCGGCCGCCGCTGCTTGCAATGTGTTTAAAGTCACACGGCTTCCGCCGAACCGTTCCTATCTGAAGCCTGCGCAAGGGATCGAAAACGATCCTCAAAAAAGCGCTCCGTTTCGCTTTCCTCGATCGGAGCAATAAGAAGATAGGAGAACAATCATGCGTAGACTTCTTTTCGCAGCTGTGGCCGGCTTGCCGCTGGCGCTCGGCGCCTCCGCCGCCAGCGCCGACTC
>DATGLU010000398.1:0-5623 GCA_035294045.1 Roseiarcus sp.
CGCCCCATTCGACCGGCCAATGCGCGACCGCCCAGCCCTTCTTGTTGAGAATGCGCGTCCAGACGACGAGGTCGTCCTTGTCGAAATGGCGCTCGGCGATGAGCTTTTGCCGGATCGAATCGGGCAGCGATTGCCGGATGAAAGCGCGAACCTCGTCGCGAAAGGCGATCTCTTCGTCGGTGAAGCGCAAATCCATTCTATCTCGCTCCCAATCCCCTCAGCCGTCGCCGCCGTCGCTTGGCTTGCGCTTCTTGAAAATCCCGCTCGCCTTGGCGACGATGTCGCCCTTGCCGTCGCGCGCCTCGGCCTCGGCGAAAAGGATCGAGCCGCCCGCCCGCGCCACCCTGCCCTCGGCGCTCAGAGAGGTTTCGCCCGGCGCCATGAAATGGATATGCATGTCGAGCGTCATCACCGGCGCGCCGGCGGCGAAGCGCGCCGCCGATCCCATCGCAATGTCGAGCAAAGTCGCGACGAGGCCGCCATGCGGCAGGCCGGAATTGTTGCCGTGCCTTTCGTCGAGCACGACGCGAAGACGGGTGACGCCGTTCTCGACGCCGAGAAATTCGATGCCGCACAGATCGGCAAAGGGAATCTTCGCCCCGAAAATGGCGCCCATAAGGGCGATCCTCCCTTGCGCCGCAAGCGGAAGCCGGCGGCGGCGCGAGGCTAGCCTCTCTTTGCCGGCCGAGGCAAATCAGCCCGCTTCGCGCTCGGCCGCTTGTCGCCGCCTGAGCGGTGAGTCAACATGACGCCGATAAACAAGCAAGATCGACAAAGGGAGGCCATGACCGCGCCGCCGAACTTTCCCGCCATGTCGCTCGCGGCGGCGCATGAAGCGCTGACCGCGCCGGGCTCGCTTTTCGAAATCGAGGAGCGCGACATCAGGGGGATTAGGACGCGCGTCTGGAAGAACGCGCCGCCGACTTTGCGCGAGGCCTTCGCCGCCGGGCGCCAGCATAAGGACAAGACCTTCATCGTCTACGGCGACGAACGGGTCAGCTTCGAAGCGCTGGCGCGGGCGTCGCTCGCCGTCGCCGACGCCTTGCAGGCGCAAGGCCTGCGGAAAGGCGATCGCGTCGCCATCGCCATGCGCAACATGCCGGAATGGGCGGCGGCTTTTTTCGGCACGGTGATCGCCGGCGGAATCGCCGCGCTGCTCAACGCCTGGTGGAAGGGCGGCGAGCTCGAATACGGCCTGATCGATTCCGGCGCGACCTTCGCCTTTCTCGACGGCGAGCGCCTCGAACGGCTCGGCGGGCGTTTGGACAATTGTCGCGCGCTTCGCCGCATCTTTGTTTGCCGGTCGCGCGGCGGCGCCCTTCCCCCGCAAGCCGAGCCGCTCGCCGGCATTCTCGGCGAGGTCGCGGATTGGGGCTCGCTTCCCGACCGCCCGGCGCCAAGCGTTGCTTTGGAGCCCGAGGACGACGCGACGATCTTCTATACGTCGGGCACGACCGGCAGGCCGAAAGGCGCGCTCGGCACGCATCGCAATTCCTGCTCGACGATCATGGCGAGCCTGTTCACGCCGGTCCGCGCCATGCTCCGCCGCGGCGAGACGCCGCCCCGGCCTAATCCCGATGCGCCGCAAAAGGCCGCTCTGGTCGGCATTCCGCTTTTCCACACGACCGGCTGCCAGGCCGGCTTGATCCCGGCTTTCGTCCATGGGACGAAATTGGTGCTGATGCACAAATGGGACGCCGAGCTCGCCTTGCAATTGATCGAGCGCGAGCGCGTCACCTCGACCGGCGGCGTGCCGACCATCGCCTGGCAGATCGTCGAGCATTCCGCGCTGGAGCGGTACGACCTCTCCTCGCTGGAGACCGTCTCTTACGGCGGCGCGCCGGCCGCTTCCGAGCTGGTGCGCCGCATCAAGCGGAAATTTCCCAAATCGTCGCCGGGCTGCGGCTGGGGCATGTCGGAAACATCCGCCACCTTCACATCGCATGTCGGCGAGGACTACGAGCTGAGGCCGGATTCCTGCGGACCGGCGCTGCCGGTCTGCGAGATGAAGATCGTCGATGCGATGGGGCGCGTCGTGCCGCCTGGCGAGATCGGCGAGCTTTGGGTCAAAGGGCCCAATGTGGTGAAAGGCTATTGGCGCAATCCCGAAGCGACCGCCGCGACCTTTGTCGATGGCTGGCTGAGGACCGGCGACATCGCGCGGCTCGACGAGGAAGGCTTCTGCTACATCGTCGATCGCGCCAAGGACATGCTGATCCGCGGCGGGGAGAACATCTACTGCGCCGAGGTCGAGAACGCGCTTTACGAGCACCCGGCGGTGATCGACGCGGCGGTCGTGGCGATCCCGCATCGCACGCTCGGCGAGGAGCCGGGCGCGGTGGTGACGCTGAAGGTCGGCGCGAAAGCGGGCGAAGAAGAACTCCGCGCCTTCGTCGGCGAACGCATCGCGGCGTTCAAAGTCCCGGTGCGCATCCTGTTCAGCGAGGACATGCTGCCGCGCAACGCCGCCGGCAAGATCATGAAGTCGGAGCTGAAAGCGCTGTTCGCCGAGCCGGCGGCGCGCGGCGACTCCCTTCTCCCCGCTTCGCGGGGAGAAGGTGGCCGCGCAGCGGCCGGATGAGGGGCAGCGCAGAACCGTCATTGCGAGGAGCGTAGCGACGAAGCAATCCATTCGTAGGGCGACGCCCTATGAGTGGATTGCTTCGCTTCGCTCGCAATGACGGAGATTGGCGCGCGTTATCGGGTGCGTACCTTTCCGGTCCTGCGCCGCCCCTCATCCGGCGCTTCGCGCCACCTTCTCCCCGCTTTTGCGGGGAGAAGGGGTTCGCGCGGCTCACACGGCGGTCACGCCGCCGTCGAGGACGATCGTCTGGCCGGTCATGAAGCTGCTCGCCTTGGCGGCGAGGAACACCGCGGCGCCGGCGATCTCGTCGGGCTCGCCGATGCGGCCGAGCGGCGTTCGCGCCGTGCTCGCCTTGAGCGTCGCCGGATTCTCCCACAAAGCGCGGGCGAAATCGGTGCGGACCAGGCCGGGCGCGATGCAATTGACCCGCACATTGTGCGGCCCGAATTCCGCGGCGAGGTTGCGGGCGAGCTGGAAATCCGCTGCCTTCGAGATGTTATAGGCGCCGATCGCGGTCGAGCCGCGCAGGCCGCCGATCGAGGAGACGAGGATGATCGAGCCGTCCTTGCGCTCGATCATCTGCGGCGCGACGAACGAGATCAGCCAATGATTGGCGATCACATTGTTGTCGAGGATCTTGCGGAATTGCTCGTCGGAAATGCCGGCGAGCGGACCATAGTACGGATTGGACGCCGCGTTGCAGACGAGAATGTCGATCGCGCCGAAATGCGCCGCCGTCTCCTCGGCGAGACGGCGAAGCTGGTCTTTCGAGGAAATGTTGGCCGGGATCGCGACGGCGCGGCCGTCGCCATATCGATCGACAATCTCCGCCGCGACTTGCCGGCAAGGCTCAGCGTTGCGCGAGGAAATGACGACCTTCGCGCCTTGCTCGGCGAGGCGAAGCGCGATCGCCCGGCCGATGCCGCGCGACGAACCGGTGACGATCGCGCTCTTGCCGGCAAGGTCGAACAGAGACATGGATTCCCTCCCTCGAAAAACCATCCTGTCATTCCCGCGCAAGCGGAAATCCAGAGAGCCGCCGCGCATAAATGGCTATCTCAGCGCTGGATTCCCGCTTTCGCGGGAATGACATTGGCGTTCGGCAGCGGCAAGGCCCGCGGCGGCACCGGCGTCGATTGCACCAATGACGTCGTCGTCTGGCCGAAGGCGAGGAAGCGATCGAGCACCTCGTCGAGATCGTCCAGCGCGGGAAGGTACGCCTTCAAGACGAAGCAGTCCTCGCCGGTGACGCGATGGCATTCGACGACTTCCGGCGTCGCTTGGGCAAGCTCGGCGATCTTGGCGAGCTGGCCGGGCGAAGGCCGCACTCGGATGAAGGCGGCGATCGGATAACCGAGCGCCGCCGGGTCGACCAGCAGCCGATAGCCGGCAATCACCTTGGCCTCTTCGAGCCGCGCCAGGCGCTCGCGCGCCGCCGGCGCCGATAGGCCGACGCGGCGGGCGAGCTCCGAGACGCCGAGGCGCGGATCGTCGGAGAGCAGCCGCAGGATTTCGACGTTGCGAGCGTCACGCAGCAATTCCGATTTCGAAACCGGAGAGCGCTTTTCCCTTTTCATATTGAAAATGATTCCGGCTATTCGCCTTCAAGTCAATATTCCAGTTCGACAATGGCGGCCTCATCCTGAGCGCTATGAGCTCGACCGCCGTCGCCCCGCAGAAAGCGCCCTCGCTCGCCGACCGCGCGCCGCCGCATCTCTTCTTCTTTGTCAGCGCTGTCTTTCACTATCTCGGCCCCTCTTTCGCGGTGCTGCTCTTCGCCGCGATCGCGCCGCTTGGCGTGGCCTGGCTCAGAATCGCCAGCGCTGCTGTCATCTTCGCGCTGTGGCGGCGGCCATGGCGCGCCTTCTTTGGCCTGTCCTCGCGCGACCGCACGATCGTCGTCGCGCTCGGCCTCGTATTGGCGGCGATGAACGCGATCTTCTACGAAGCGATCGCCAGGCTGCCGCTGGGCACGGTGGGCGCGATCGAATTCCTCGGCCCGATCGCCCTCGCCGCCTATGGGTCGCGCACGCTGCGCAATCTCGTGGCGCTCGCTTTGGCCGCGGCCGGCGTCTACGCCCTCGCCGATATGCGGATCGTCGGCGAGCCGCTCGGCTTTGTCTTCGCCTTCGCCAATTGCGCGCTGTTCGCGCTCTATATCGTGCTCGGCCACCGCATCGCTTCGAGCGCCGGCGGCCTCTCAAGCCTCGACCGGCTCGGCGCGGCGATGGGCGTGGCGGCGTTCGCCGCGCTGCCGATCGGCTTTGGCGAGGCGATGCCGGCTTTCACGAGCCTGCCGCTGCTCTTGGCCGCGATCGGCGTCGGCGTGTCGTCGTCGGTCATTCCCTATATCTGCGACCAACTCGCCATGCGCCGGCTGCCGCGCGCCACCTTCGCGTTGCTTCTCTCGCTGTTGCCGGCGACCGCCTCGATCACCGGGTTTCTCGTGCTGCGGCAGACGCCCTCGTTGGCGGAGATCGCCGGAATCGCCCTGGTCGTCGGCGGCGTCGCCTTGCGCAAGGACGACAAGTCGGACTGACCGGCCCTCGCGAGGCGAACCTGGCGCCGTCGGGGCCTCTCGCCCGCCCAGGCCCGCCAACCCCTTATCATCGGCGCTCAATCGCCCTATATGACAGCGGGCTTTCCGCCCGCCTTGAAGCGCCAGGAGACCCTCTCGCCTATGCCTGCTCAGAGCCAGAATTCGTCAGAAGCGAAAATCCCCGTCACCGTCCTGACCGGCTATCTCGGCGCCGGCAAGACGACCTTGCTCAATCGCATCCTGAGCGAGAATCACGGCCGCAAATATGCGGTGATCGTCAACGAATCCGGCGAGATCGGCATCGACAACGAGCTCGTCGTCGGCGCCGACGAGGAAGTCTTCGAGATGAATAACGGCTGCATCTGCTGCACCGTGCGCGGCGACCTGATCCGGATCCTAGGCGGCCTGATGCGCAGAAAGGGCGGCTTCGACGCCATTGTGGTGGAGACCACGGGCCTCGCCGACCCCGGCCCCGTGGCCCAGACCTTCTTCGTCGACGA
>DATGLU010000399.1:0-2779 GCA_035294045.1 Roseiarcus sp.
GCGAAATTCGAGGACGTACTAAACGCGGCGGGCGCCCGATGGCGGCGGCTGCAGGTCGAGGCTCGTCGCGGCGGACCTGAGCACACGATCTATCTTGCGCGGCCGCCGACGCGCTTGTAGCCGCGGTCGCTGACCGCGGACGCGAGCGCCCCGTTTCACCTTGGAAAGCGACGGCGGAAGCGGCGCGGTCAGCGACCGCGCCTACATAAGCCTACGCCGGCGCGCCGAATCGGGCCGTTTCGCGCCGCCCTCCAAATCGTTCAAGATCGGGCACTCCGCGCGGTCGTCGCCGCGGCAGGCGCCGACGAGGTCGCGCAGGCTCGCCGCCATGCTCTGCATTTCCGCGATGCGTGTTTCGATGTCGGCGAGATGGGCGGCGGCGACGCGTTTCACCTCGCGGCTCGGCCGCTTCTTGTCGCGCCACAGCGCCAATAGCGCGGCAATCTCGTCGATCGAGAAGCCGAGCTTGCGCGCCCGGCCGATGAAGCGCAGCTCGTGCACGTCATGGCCGCCATAGTCGCGATAGCTGTTCTCTCTGCGCGGCGCCGGCCGCAACAGGCCGATCGCCTCGTAATGGCGGATCATCTTGGCGCTGACGCCGGAGGCCGCCGCGGCTTCGCCGATGTTCATAGCCCGATCACCCCTCTTGACCTTCCCATGATGGGAAGGTGTAGCTGTCGCGCGTCAAATTCAAGAGCCAAGAAGAGGCGCCGAGCGATGAGCGCGCATGTCCACCACCCGCATCACGGCGACCGCGAAGCGGCGGCCGACCGCAACGCGCCTTTGCCGGAGGGAAAAGCGCGCGATCCGGTCTGCGGCATGAGCGTGACCATCGCCACGGCCAAGCACAAGGCCGAGCATGCCGGTCAGACCTACTATTTCTGCTCGGCCGGCTGTCGCGAGAAGTTCATCGCCGAGCCGCAGCGTTTCCTCGCCGGCCCGAGACCGGCGGCGTCCGCTCTGGCCGAGCATCAGCACGCCCATTCGCACGAGCGCCCACAGGCGCACCCGAAGACGGCGCCGGCCGGAGCGATCTACACCTGCCCGATGCATCCCGAGATCCGGCAGGCCGGCCCTGGCTTCTGCCCGATCTGCGGCATGGCGCTGGAGCCGGAAATCGCCACGGCGAATGAAGGACCGAGCGCCGAATTGATCGACATGACCCGGCGCTTCTGGATCGCGCTGGTTCTGGCGCTGCCGGTCGTCGCGCTCGAAATGGGCGGCCATGTCGTCGACCTGCATGGGATGCTCGCCGCGCAAACGTCCAATTGGATTCAACTCGTCCTAGCGACGCCGGTCGTGCTCTGGGCGGCCGCGCCGTTCTTCGAGCGCGGCTGGGCGTCTCTCAAGACGCGCCGTCTCAACATGTTCACCTTGATCGCAATGGGCGTCGGAATCGCCTGGCTCTACAGCGTCGTCGCCACAATAGCGCCCGGCCTGTTCCCCGCAGCTTTCCGCGGCGCGCATGGCGCGGTCGCGATCTATTTCGAGGCTGCGGCGGCGATCACGGTGCTCGTCCTGCTCGGCCAAGTCTTGGAATTGCGCGCGCGCGAGCAGACCGGCGGGGCGATCCGCGCCTTGCTCGATCTCGCGCCCAAGACCGCGCGCCGGGTCCGCGCTGACGGCGGCGACGAAGAGGTCGCGCTCGACGCTGTGACCGTCGGAGATTTGCTGCGGGTGCGGCCGGGCGAGCAAATCCCGGTCGACGGCGGCATCGTCGAGGGGAGCGGCGCGGTCGACGAATCCATGGTCACCGGCGAATCGCTGCCGGTCGCAAAGAAGCCGGGCGACAAGGCGATCGGCGGCTCGCTCAATCAGAGCGGCGCGTTCATTCTGCGCGCCGACAAGGTCGGCGCCGACACGATGCTGGCGCAGATCGTCAGGATGGTCGCCGAGGCGCAGCGCAGCCGCGCGCCGATCCAGCGCCTCGCCGACCAGGTCTCTGGCTGGTTCGTACCGCTGGTCATCGCCGTCGCGCTCATCGCCTTCGCCGCCTGGGCGGCTTTCGGCCCTGAGCCGCGCTTCGCTTACGGCCTGGTCGCGGCGGTGTCGGTGCTGATCATCGCCTGTCCCTGCGCGCTCGGGTTGGCGACGCCGATGTCGATCATGGTCGGAATCGGGCGCGGCGCGCGCGCCGGCGTGCTGATCAAGAACGCCGAGGCGCTGGAGCGTTTCGAGAGGGTCGATACGCTCGTCGTCGACAAGACCGGCACGTTGACCGAGGGCAAGCCGAAAGTCGTCGCGCTTCGCGCCTCCGGCGTCGACGAGAACGAGTTGCTGCGGCTCGCCGCGAGTCTCGAGCAAAACAGCGAGCATCCCTTGGCGGCGGCGATCGTCGCGGCGGCAGGCGAGCGGAAAATCGCGCTCGCCAAAGCGCAGGATTTCGCGTCGACCGCCGGCAAGGGCGCGGCCGCGATGGTTGACGGACGACGCGTTGTCGTCGGCAACCGCGCCATGATGCAGGACGCCGGGATCGACGCGTCGCGACTCGAAAGCGCGGCCGACGAATGGCGCGGCGAGGGCGCCACCGCGATTTTCGTCGGGCTCGACGGCAAGGCGGCCGGCGCGATCGCGATCGCCGATCCGATCAAGGCGACGACCGCCGGCGCCGTCGCGGCCCTGCGCAATCAAGGCGTGCGCGTGGTTATGCTGACCGGCGACAATCGCCGGACGGCCGAGGCCGTGGCGCGCAAGCTCGGCATTGCCGAGATCGAGGCCGAGATTTTGCCGCAGGACAAAAGCAGGGTGGTCGAGCGGCTGCGCAAAGAGGGCCGCATTG
>DATGLU010000400.1:0-3201 GCA_035294045.1 Roseiarcus sp.
TCGGCGGCACGCTGGTCGGCGTGCTGCTCGGCCTGCTCGTGGCGCATAATGTCGAGGCGATCCGCCACGGGCTCAACTGGCTGCTCAACGCCAATCTCTTTCCCGCCGAGGCTTATTTCCTCTCGCACCTGCCCTCGCGCGTCGAACCCGGCGACGTGATCGCGGTGGTCGTCATGACCCTCGCTTTGTCGCTCGCCGCGACGCTCTATCCGTCCTGGCGGGCGGCGCGGCTCGATCCGGTCGAGGCGCTGCGCTATGAGTGATTCCGCGGCGACGCCGGCGCTCTGGCTTCATGGCGTCGAGAAACGCTTCGGCCGCGGCGAGACCCTGCTGGAAATCCTGCGCGGCGTCGATCTGGCTTTGTGGTCAGGCCAATCGGTGGCGCTGATCGCGCCGTCTGGCGCCGGCAAATCGACCCTGCTGCATGTCGCGGGGCTGTTGGAAACGCCCGATGCAGGCGAAGTCTCTATCGCCGGCGCGGGAACGGCCGGCATGTCGGACGATCAGCGCACCGCTTTGCGGCGGAACGAGATCGGCTTCGTCTATCAATTCCATCATTTGTTGCCGGAGTTCTCGGCGGCGGAGAATCTGATTCTGCCGCAAATGATCCGCGGCCTGTCGCGAGCCGAAGCGGGAAAACGAGCAAGCGAACTCCTCGCCTATCTCGGCCTTGGCGCGCGCGAGCGCCACCGCCCGGCCGAGCTGTCGGGCGGCGAGCAGCAGCGCGTCGCGATCGCAAGAGCGGTCGCCAACGGCCCACGCGTTCTGCTCGCCGACGAGCCGACCGGCAATCTCGATCCGAAAACCGCCGATCATGTCTTCGGAACGCTCACGGCCTTGGTCAAGGCGAGCGGGCTCGCCGCACTGATCGCAACGCATAATCTCGACCTCGCGGCGCGCATGGATCGCCGCGTCACGCTGCAAGACGGCAAGCTCGTCGAGCTCGCATAAAATGAAACGCGGCGCCGATCGGCGCCGCGTCGCAAGCTCGCGTGCAATGGCGGTCAGTGGTGATGGTAATGGCCGCCATGCCAGCCGCCGAAATGGTGGAAGTGGTGGTAGCCATGCCACCCGCCGCCCCATCCGCCATAAACGGGGCCGCCATAGGTATAGACCGGGCCGCCATAATAGTAGCCGCAACCGCCGTAATAGCAGTCGTCATAGTCGTTGTAGAAGCTGTTGGCCATCGCCATGCCGATGATCCCGAGCGCCGCGCCCGCGACGGCGGCGCCGGCGGCGCCGTTGTAATAATGATGGCGATAGTGATGATAGTGATGGCGGTACGCGACAGTCTCGACCGACGCAGCCGTTTTCTCGCTGGCCGCGACGCCGAGCGGCCCGGCTGTCGCGACCGGCCCGGCCATGGCCGGCGCAATCGTGGCGAGCGACGCCGCGAGGCTCGCGGCGAGGGCGGTCGAACGGAAAAAGCTGAAAGCCATGACATCCTCCTGGTTCGGGACGTCAGCCTGGACGGTCCCTCTGATATTGCCCCGCCGCTCACGCTTTAGGTATGATTGCCGGCGACGCCAGCAATGGCGCGCTCTTCAAATTCAACGCACATTTTGTAAAATTCGCGCGATGACGGCGTCCGGCCTTAAGGCCTTGCCTCGATCACCACGAAAGCCTGGGCGAGCGGATGCTCGTCGGTGATCGTCACATGGATATGGACCGCGCAGCCGGCCGGCGTGATTGCCGCGAGCCGCGCCGCGGCGCCGCCGGTGAGGCGCATGGTCGGCTGGCCGCTCGGCAGATTGACGACGCCCATGTCCCGCCAGAATACGCCGCGCCGCAAACCGGTGCCCAACGCCTTGGCGCAGGCCTCCTTCGCGGCGAAGCGCTTGGCGTAGGAGGCGGCGCGATCCCTGCGGCCTTCCGATTTGCGGCGCTCGATCTCGGTGAAGCAGCGCTGGATGAAGCGCTCGCCGTAGCGCTCAAGCGTCTCCTCGACCCGGCGGATGTCGCAAAGGTCGCTGCCGATGCCGATGATCATGCGGCGGCGCTCGCAGCGAATCCAGGGGTAACGCGGCCTTTCCCCCTGAAGCGCGGCGCCGGGGCCCCCTCTCCCCGCAAAGCGGGGAGAGGGGGCCCAAACGTTGGGGCTAGAACACGGGCGTCGCAGGCAGGCCGACCCTCACGCATGGCTTCGCCCCTCGTCCATCGCCGCGCGCATTGTCCGCACGCTTTCGGCGAGGCCGATGAAGATCGCTTCGCCGACCAGGAAATGGCCGATATTCAGTTCGACAATCTCCGGCAGCGCGGCAATCATGCGGGCGCTGTCGAAATCGAGGCCGTGGCCGGCATGGCATTCGAGCTTCAGCGCTCTGGTCGCGGCGGCCGCCCGCTTGAGCCGCTCGAATTCCTCCGCCGCCTTTTCGCTGTCGCGATGGGCGAGCGCTTCGCACCAGGCGCCGGTATGCAATTCGACGACCGGCGCGCCGAGCGAGGCCGAGGCCTCCAAAGCCTCAGCCGAGGGCTCAATGAACATCGAGACGCGAATGCCGGCGCGGCCAAGCTCGTTGACGAAGGGCTTGAGATAATTGTGGCCGCCGATCACGTCGAGCCCGCCCTCGGTGGTGCGCTCGGTGCGCCGCTCCGGCACGAGGCAGCAGGCATGCGGCTTTATCTTCAGAGCGATGTCGAGCATCTGCTCGGTCGCCGCCATTTCGAAATTGAGCGGCTTTTCGATCGTGGCCCGCAGCCGCGTCATGTCCTCGTCATGGATGTGACGCCGGTCCTCGCGCAAATGCGCGGTGATCCCGTCCGCGCCCGCTTCGATGGCGAGGAGCGCCGCCCGAACCGGATCGGGCGCGCGGCCGCCTCGCGCATTGCGCACAGTCGCCACGTGGTCGACATTGACGCCGAGGCGGAGCGGAGCGGCCATGACCAACCCTTTCTATCGTACCAAGAGGCGAGGCGCGCCGTCTCGCTAAGCGGCGCCGACGCTCTGCCGGCTGCCGGGCTTGACCGGCGGCAATTTCGCAAGCTCCGGCGGCAGCGCATCGGCAGGATAGGTCGGAATATCCAAGGTCGCGAGCGCGACGCGCTTAACGCCTATGTCGGCCTTGCCGCCCGACCGGTCGATCAGGCAAGCCGCGCCGACAAGGACGCCGGGATGCGCCTTGATCGCCTCCAAACACTCGCGCGAGGAAAGCCCGGTCGTGATGATGTCCTCTACCATCAGCACCCGCGCGCCCTTCTCGA
>DATGLU010000401.1:0-2822 GCA_035294045.1 Roseiarcus sp.
CCGCCGACGATCGCCGTTCCGCAATCGGGGCCCATGACGATCAGGTCATGCGCGCGAGCGTAATGCTTGAGTTCAATCTCTTCTTCGACGGGGACGTTGTCGCTGAACATCATGACGTTGAGGCCGAGGCGCAGGGCCTTCATGGCCTCGGCGGCGGCGTAGCCGCCGGGCGTCGAGATCAGCGCGAGATTGGCCGCGGGCATAAGTTCTAGACCCATTTCGAGGCTGCGCGGCGGCTCGCGGCGCGGTCCGCCTGAACCGGCGGCCGGGGGCTTGCTGTCGAGCATTTTCTCGGCTTCGGCGACGGCCGCCGCGAGAGCCGCCTCGTCATCGCCTTCAAGCGCGATCAGGAGATCGTTGGGACCGGCTTCGACAATGCCGGCGAGCAAGCCGGCTTCGCGCAAGAGAGCGAGATTGGCGTCCGAGGCCATCACGGCCGACGCTTGCCGTATGCGCGGCAGCTTTCCGAGCTTCGAGGAAAGCTGCATCAGCGCGACCGAGTCCCGATAGAAGTTGCGGGTGACCTTGGCCGCGCTCGTCATTCAATGTCTCCGTTTGCGCGGCTGGATTGCCGCCGAAAGACGCCGGCTATCCTGAGATCGAGGCAAGGGGCGACTAGGCGCCCGTCGAAACGTCCGCCGCGCCGTTCCTCACGAGTTTCTGGCCGGACTCGCATTTTAGTTGTGGCGCCTCGCATGCGATCCTGTATACTAAATCGAATACAGACGTGACTGCAAGTCCAAAGGAGGCGCAAAACTTGGTCGCGAACAATTTTCAGGGAGGCCCAGCGCTCGCAGTCGGCGAAAGCCTGGATTTGGCGAATTTAGCCAAACTCTATCGAGAGGGGCTGACCCCCTCGGCGTTGATCGAGGGCATTCTGGGGCGCATCGATGCGCGGGGTGACGACCACGTCTGGATCCATCGGCTCTCCCGCGACGCGCTGATGGCCACGGCGCGGAGCCTCGAAGCAAAGGGCCCCGCGGGCATGCCGCTTTACGGCGCTCCTTTCGCCATCAAGGACAATATCGATCTCGCCGGCGCCCCGACAACCGCTGCTTGTCCCCCCTTTGCGTACGTCGCCCGCGAATCCGCCACGGTCGTCCGACGGCTCGTCGACGCCGGCGCCATTCCGATCGGCAAGACCAATCTCGATCAATTCGCCACCGGCTTGAATGGAACGCGCTCGCCTTATGGCGCGCCGGCGAGCGCGCTATCGGCGGAACATGTCTCGGGCGGGTCGAGCTCCGGCTCGGCGGTCGCTGTCGCGGCGGGTCTCGTGAGCTTTTCGCTCGGAACGGATACCGCCGGGTCAGGCCGCGTACCCGCGGCGTTCAACAATCTTGTCGGTCTCAAGCCGACAAAGGGGCTTATCAGCACGCACGGCGTCGTGCCGGCCTGCCGTTCGCTCGATTGCGTCTCGATCTTCGCTCTCACGGCCGATGACGCCCGCGACGTCCTTGCCGTAGCCGGGGGTTTCGACGCCATCGATCCTTTCTCGCGCGCCTCCGACGAGCCGCGCCGCTCTTGCCCCCGGGAGATCAGAGGCGCGCGTTTTGGCGTCCCCAAGCCGCGCCAGCTCAACTATTTCGGCAATGCCGAGGGCGCCCGGCTTTTCGACGCCATGCTGCGCCGGATTCAGAAGATGGGCGGCGAACTCGTCGAGATCGACTTCGCTCCGTTCCTGGAGACTGCGCGGCTGCTCTATGAAGGCCCCTGGGTGGCGGAGCGCTATGTCGCCATCCGCGATTTCATCGATCGCCATCCGGACGCGCTCTTTCCCGTTACGCGTCAAATCATCGGCGGCGGCGCCAAACCGCTCGCCGCCGACGCTTTCGCGGCGTATTACCGCTTGAAGGAGTTGCAGCGCGTTATCGAGCCCGTTTGGCGGCAGATCGACGTTCTTGTCACGCCGACCGCGGGTCGTCACTACACGATCGCCGAAATGCTCGCCGATCCGATCAGGCTCAACTCCAACCTCGGCTACTACACGAATTTCATGAACCTGCTCGACCTTGCCGCGGTTGCGGCGCCGGCCGGGCTGCAATCGGACGGCTTGGCGTTTGGCGTCACGCTCGCGGCGCCGGCTTGGAGCGATCAAGCGCTATGCGCGCTCGCCGATGCCTTGCACCGCGAACAGAATCTAAAGCTTGGCGCGCTTGGTCACCATTTGCCGCCGAAACGGGCGGGGCGAGCAAGCGCTTCGCCGTCGACGGTGCGCCTCGCGGTGTGTGGCGCGCATATGTCCGGGCTGCCGCTCAATCACCAGCTTACGGAACGCGGCGCCCGGCTTCACCGCCGCTGCCGCACCGCGCCCACCTATCGCCTGTTTGCGCTGCCAGGCGGACCGCCGGCGCGGCCAGGCCTGTTGCGCGTCGACAACGGTCGCGCGATCGAAGTTGAGGTGTGGGAAGTGCCGATCGCCGCCTTCGGCAGCTTCGTCGCCGGCATTCCCGCGCCTTTGGGGATCGGCTCGCTCGAGCTCGAAGACGGCGAAACCGTGAAGGGCTTCATCTGCGAGGCGCATGGCGTGAAAGGCGCACGCGACATCACCGATCTCGGCGGCTGGCGCCGCTATCTCATGGCTGAGCAGCAACCCGCGTGAGGCAGACCATGTGCACAGTTCGCGCCGAACCTTATGAATTCGAATTTCAACCGTCGACCGTCGCCCTGGCGATCATCGACATGCAGCGTGACTTCGTCGACCCCGGCGGCTTCGGCGAGGCGCTCGGCAATGACGTATCCTTGCTGCGCAAAGCCGTGCCGCCGACAATCCGGGTGCTGAACGCGGCGCGCAAGGCCGGTCTCTTCGTCATCCATACCCG
>DATGLU010000402.1:0-2021 GCA_035294045.1 Roseiarcus sp.
CGCCGCTCGCGCAGATCGCTGATCCGCGCCGCGGCGGCAAGTGCCGGTCGTTCGATCGTGACGGGCATGGCGCCGCCTATTCCGCCGCAACCGCAGGCCGCCGGCTCGAGGCGGCGGCGAGCGCTTGGTCGAGGTCGTCGAGAATGTCGTCGATATGTTCGATGCCGACGCTCATCCGGATCATCTCGGGTCGAACGCCCGCTTTGGCTTGCTCGGCAGGCGTCATCTGGCGATGCGTCGTCGAAGCCGGATGGCAGGCGAGCGACTTGGCGTCGCCGATATTGACGAGGCGCTTGATCAGCTTCAGCGCGTCATAGAAAGCCTTGCCCGCTTCGAGCCCGCCATGCAGCCCGAACGTCAGAAGCGAGGAGGCGCGGCCGCGCAGATATTTTTGCGCCAAGGAATAGTACGGACTGTCAGGGAAGCCGGCGTAGTTCACCCACGCGACGCGCGGATCGCCGCGCAAGAACTCCGCCACTTTGCGGCCGTTTTCGACGTGACGCTCGACGCGCAGCGCGACCGTCTCGATCCCTTGCAGCAGCAGAAAAGCGCTGAGCGGCGCCAAAACCGCGCCCATCGTGCGCTGATAGACGCTGCGGCAGCGCGCGATATAAGCTTCGCGGCCGAAACGCTCGGCATAGACGAGGCCGTGATAGGATTCGTCCGGCCGGCTGAACATCGGGAAACGTTCGGCGTTAGCCATCCAATCGAATGCGCCGCTATCGACGACCGCGCCGCCCATCGCGGCGCCGTGACCGCCCATGAATTTGGTCAGCGAATGGACGACAATGTCGGCGCCATATTCGATCGGCCGCAGCAGGATCGGCGTCGCCACGGTATTGTCGACGATCAGCGGCACGCCGTGGCGATGCGCCGCCTTGGCCAGCGCCTCGATGTCGCAAATGTTGCCGGCCGGATTGCCGATGCTCTCGCAGAACACCGCGCGGGTGTTCTCGTCGATGAGGCGCTCGATCGCCGCGGCGCTGTCGTCGGGGGCGAAGCGCGCCTCGACGCCCTGCCGGCGCAGATTATGCGCGAGCACCGTATGCGTCGTCCCATAAAGCGTCGGCGGCGCGACGATATTGCCGCCGCAATCGGCGAGCGTGAGAAAGGCGTAGTTCAGCGCCGCCTGGCCCGAGGCGACGGAAATGGCGGCGAGCCCGCCTTCGAGCGCGGCGACGCGGCGCTCCAAAATCTCGGTGGTCGGATTGCTGATGCGGCTATAGCGAAAACCGTCGGTCTCGAGATTGAACAGGGCCGCGCCATGATCGGCGCTGTCGAACGAGTAGGCGACCGACTGATAGATCGGCACGGCGACGGCCTTGGTGGCCGGATCGCAGACGAAGCCGCCATGGATCGAAAGTGTCTCATTCCGCATCGCGGGTTCGCCTTAAGGTCAAGCGGGGCCGGGAGTCCCCTCCCCGGCAGCAAAAGCCGTTCCACCCAAGAACCCTGCTCGCGGTCTCTCCAATTTTCAACAATTGGTACGGATCGATCGCGGCGGAGAGTTAAGGATTAACGCATGCCCGCGCTGCGGCGAGGTTACGAATATTTACTCTCCCGTCCCGCGCATCCTCGGCGGCGGCAAAACGCGGATGCGCAAGACGGAATCGGCATGCAAGGAGGTCGCCCTCGCCTCCCGCCGGCGGCGCGCCGCCTTGTCTGGCGCGGCCCAGCGTGTTAAGCGCCGCCCGACCCTAAGCCGACGCCGTTGCGCTGCGCGTCTTGCAATCAACAATTTTTCAATGTTGATTGTGTTTCGTTCAGGAACCCATGGCGCCGGAAGTCGCCGGAGAGGTGGCAGAGTGGTCGAATGCACCGCACTCGAAATGCGGCATACGGGCAACCGTATCGGGGGTTCGAATCCCTCCCTCTCCGCCAACAATAGTTCGCCTTAATCCGCCACAATCGACCCTGCCGCGCAAAGCGCTGGTTTTTCTGTTTCTACGGCATGGATGACTTTGGTCGGCGCCGCAGGCGAATTACCGCCGCCTCATTGTCACGCGGCGGATGGAAATCTG
>DATGLU010000403.1:0-9389 GCA_035294045.1 Roseiarcus sp.
TCCCATCAGATAGACGATGGTGAAGAGACCGACCCAAATGATGTCGAGCGCGTGCCAGAACAAGGCGAAGCACAGAAACCGCCGCATGATGTCGGCGCGAAATCCCTTCGCGAAGACTTGCGCGATCATGGTCAAGAGCCAGAGAATTCCGCCCGACACGTGCAAGCCGTGGCACCCGACCAGCGTGAAGAAAGCGGAGAGAAAGGCGCTTCGCGTCGGCCCATTGCCTTCCATGATGAACTTGGCGAATTCATCGATTTCCAGCGCAAGGAAGCCAAGGCCGAGGATGCAGGTCGCCGCCATGGCGATGTAGAACCAGCTTTTGCTGCGCACCCCCGCGGCGAGGCTGGCGAGGCCGCAGACAAAGCTGGAGGCGAGAAGAAATCCCGTCTCCGCCGCGGCGCTGCCGAGGTCGAAAAGGTCTCTGCCCGAGGGGCCGCCCGCGGTTCTGTCGACGAGGACCGCGTAAGTGGCGAAGAGCGCCGAGAACATCACGATGTCGCTCAGCAGGAATATCCAGAAGCCGTAGCCGACAATGATCCGTTTGGAGGCGGGACCGCCGGCGCCGTGGCCTGCGGCGATGGCTTCGCCGTGGCCAAGCGCGTAAGGATCGGTATGCCTGTGCCCGGCGGGCGCGGCGAAATCGGTCATTGATCGCGCCTTCGTCGGTTGAGGGCCTCGCTTCGCGCCTGTCGATTGGCGCGATCGATGCGCGCGACGGTTTCGGTCGGAATGAGATATTCGTCGCGGTCGCGCCACGCGAAGACGACGAATGTTGCGTACGCGCCGATCGCCCCCGCGATGACGAGCCACCAAATGTGCCAGATCAGCGCGAAGCCCATGACCGTGGCGAAAAACGCGCAGACGAATCCCGTCGGGCTGTTGCGGGGCATTTCAATGGGTTGGTAATGCGGCTCCTCGCTGAGCGCCATGCGTTCACGGGCGCGCTGCTTGACGCCCCAATACGGCTCCTCTCCCGTTACATTCGGCAGCACGGCGAAATTGAAGGCGGGCGGCGGCGACGCCGTCGCCCATTCGAGCGAGCGCCCGTCCCAGGGATCGCCCGTTTCGTCGCGCAACTCGTCGCGACGCCGAATGCTTACGGCGAGCTGGGCGATCTGGAAAAAAATTCCGATCGCGGTCAGCACGCCGCCGAACCCGGCGATCAACACCCAGGGCCGCCAGTCCGCAACGTCGTAATGCTGCATGCGGCGGGTCATGCCCATCAGGCCGACAATGTATAAAGGGATGAAGGTGAAATAGAAGCCGGCAATCCAGAACATCGCGGCGAGGCGGCCCAAGCCTTCATGCAGTTTGAAGCCGAACGCCTTCGGGAACCAATAGGTGTATCCGGCAAAAGCGCCGAAAATGACCGCGCCAATGATCACGTTGTGGAAATGCGCGACCAGGAACAGGCTGTTATGCAGAACGAAATCGGCGGGCGGAACCGCCAGGAGCACGCCGGTCAGGCCGCCGATCGCGAAAGTGACCATGAAGCCGACCGACCAGATCATCGGCGTCGCGTAGCGGATGCGGCCGCCATACATCGTGAACAGCCAATTGTAGATTTTCACGCCTGTCGGCACCGCGATGATCGAGCTGGCTATGCCGAATATCGCGTTGACGTCGCCCCCCGCGCCCATTGTGAAGAAATGATGCAGCCAGACCATGAACGAGATGAGGCAAATGGCCATGGTCGCCATGACCATCGAGCGGTAGCCGAAAAGCGGCTTGCTGGAGAAAGTCGAAACGACCTCGGAATAGATTCCGAACGCCGGCAAGACGAGAATATAGACTTCAGGATGTCCCCAGACCCAGATCAGGTTCATGAACATCATCATGTTGCCGCCGGCTTCATTGGTGAAGAAATGAAAGCCGAGATAGCGGTCGAGCAACAGCATCGCGAGCGTCGCGGTAAGGACGGGGAAAGCCGCGATGATCAAAAGATTGGCGGCGAGAATCGTCCAGCAGAACATCGTCATGCGCATATAGGTCATACCGGGGGCGCGCATTTTGAGAATCGTGGTCACCAGATTGATGCCGGCCACCAGCGTGCCGAGGCCGGAAATTTCCAGCGACCAGAGATAGTAGTCGACGCCGACGCCGGGCGAGTACGTCGCCTCCGACAAAGGCGGAAAGGGCAGCCAGCCGGTCCGCGCGAATTCGCCAAAGACGAGGGAGAGATTGACCAGCAAAGCCCCGGTCGCCGTCAGCCAGAAGCCGACGGAATTGAGGGTCGGAAAAGCGACGTCGCGGACGCCAAGCTGCAAAGGCACGACGAAATTGGCGAGGCCGATCACGAACGGCATGCCGACGAAAAAGATCATGATCGTGCCGTGAGCGGAGAAGATTTGATCGTAATGGTCGGGCGGCAGATAGCCGGCGGCGTGAAAAGCGAAGGCCTGTTGCGAGCGCATCATCGCCGCGTCGACCGAGCCGCGCAGCAGCATGATCATGGCGAGAAATGTGTACATCACGCCGATACGCTTGTGATCGACGCTGGTGATCCATTCCCGCCAAAGGTAGGGGAACCATCCCTTCACGCCGACATAGATGAGGACGCCGAGGGCGATCAGGATCACGGCCGAGGCGGCGAATAACGGGATCGGCTGATCGAAAGGGATGGCCTCCCAGCTCAATTTGCCGAGCACGTCGCCCTCCTTAATGCGGCTTCACGGCCGGACTGGGCTGACCTGTCTGCGGGCCCGGTCCCGGCGGCAGCTTTTGCGTGACAATGTCGTCGAACAGATTTTCGTCGGCGAGGCGATAGATTGTCGGCGGCACATTGGCGCTCTGCTTGGCGAGGTCCTGATAGGCCTTGGCGTCGAGCGCCTGATTGGCGGCGGCGCTCTGCTGCGCCCAGGCGGTAAAATCGGCCGGCGAAATCGCTTGAACGTCGAAATGCATGTCGGAGAAGCCGTCGCCGCTGAAATGCGCCGAGAGGCCGTGATAGACGCCGGGCTGATCGGCTTCGAGGTTCAAATGAACGGTCATGCCGTTCATCGTGTAGATCATGCTGCCGAGTTGCGGCACGAAAAACACATTCATCACGCTGCTGGAGGTGAGCGACATTTGCAGCGGCACGCCGACCGGCGCGACGAGCCGGTTCACCACCGCGACCTTCTGCTCCGGGTAGATGAACAGCCACTTCCAATCCAGTGACACGACCTGGATCGGAAGCGGCTTGTTGGACGAAGCGAGCGGCTTGGCCGGATCGAGCTCGTGCGCGCCGATCCAAGTGACGCCGCCGAGCAGAATGATGGTGAGTAGCGGAATGGACCAGACGACAAGCTCGACGCGGCCGGAATAGACGAAATCCGGCAGATGGCGCGCCCGCGGATTGGAGGCGCGGAACCACCAGGCGAAAGCCAACGTCGCGATGATCGTCGGGATGACGATGGCCAACATGATGGCCACCGAATCGATCAGGATCGTCCTGTCGGCGGCGCCGACCGGCCCCTTCGGATCAAGAACGCCCCACTCGCATCCAGAGAGATTGACGGCGAGCGCGGCGACGACAGCGAGCCGGCCAGCCGCGCGTCCGCGAAAGCCGCCCAATCTAAGTGCTCGCCCCGGCCAGGGCGGACGCCCCGAAACAACGCCCATGAAGCTCCTCTTTGCGCAAGAGCGGCCCCGCGGAGCAGCGGCCAAGCCGTTCCAAGACCTTTGATCATAGGACAATTACAATACAGAATATACGCGGCTTTTTAGCGCGCCGAACCGGGCTCCGCCATTTTGCGATGCATTTGGGCGGCGACGCCGCCCGGCAGAACGTTGGAGATCGCCGATTGCAGCTTGTTCTTCCAGCCGGTCACCACGTCCCCCGCGCCTTTCAGCATCGCCTCGAAGCCCTGGCGGGCGACAATCGCCTCGAAGCCCTGGCGGGCGACATCGGCGGGATTGTCCCTTCTTGCCGGCGCCGAGCTTGGTGTCGCGCAAATCGGCGCGGTCGAAGAACTCGGTCTCGGTCGCGCCCGCGCAACCGCCGTAAGTTCGAGGGCGCCGCGTGAGAGCCTCAGCCCGTGCTGTCCATGTCGTCCGGAGCGCCGGGCGCCTGAAGCGCGCCGGCGCCCGGGGTCGCCTCGGGATTGGACAGATCCGGAGCGGCATGCGGACCGGCGGCTGGCGGCTCATCCGGCCGCGTCGCCGTCTTGGCCTCCGCGTCCGGCTGTTTCGCATCCGGACCGCGGCTCTTATCCGCGTCTTCCCGATCAGGAGCGCGATCGGCGCTCATCTTCTCGCCCTCACGCCGCCTTCTTGTTGACCTTGGACGTCGCGAGCTGGGTCAGCAGTTTGTCGGTCTTGATCTCCTCCTGCAGCGTCTGGTCGAGAAGCTTGACCGCGTCTTTCATGCCCAATTGGTCGGCCCAGGTTTTCAGCGTGCCGTAGCGGGCGATCTCGTAGTGCTCGACGGCTTGCGCCGACGCGGCAAGGCCGGCGTCCAGCGCTTCGGCGCCCTTGAACGCCTCCATCACCTCCTTGGCTTCCTCGATGATGCCGACGATCGCGTCGCAAGTCTTGCCGCGAGCCGGTTTGTCGAGAAGCTCGAAGACTTGCTGAAGCCGATCGACATGGCCTTCCGTCTCCTCGCGATGGGCTTCGAACGCCTTCTTGAGCTCCGGCGAGTTCGCCTCTCTGGCCATTTTGGGCAGGGCGCGCAGAATCTGCTTCTCCGCGTAGAAAATGTCCTTCAGCGTTTCGACAAAAAGCTCCTCCAGGTTTTTACCATTCCCACTGGCCATTTGGCCCTCCTTTTCCGCGCAGCCGCCTCACCACAAGGCGCAGTAGCGCCTAAACAAAGTCGAAATGCGCTTGTTCCCGGCGTCCGCTGTCCGCGAACGTACCGGCGGGGCCGAGAAATCGGCGGGATATTCAAGGCTTCGATCTAAAATCGTGCGCGCTCTGCACCCGGAACTGACGCGCCGAACCAGGCGTTTACGCCGCGCTCGGCTCGGCGCCCGCGCGAGCCGCGGAGAAAAATGAGCGTGAGCGCCGCCATCGCCTCCCTTGCGACTTATAGCCAAGACGAACTGCTGTCGGTCATTGAGACGCCGAAAGGAAGCCGAAACAAATACGGTTTCAACGAGAACCTGCGCGCCTTCACGCTCAAGAAAGTTCTGCCGCGCGGCATGCTGTTTCCCTACGATTTCGGCTTCATCCCGGCGACCGAGGGCGAGGACGGCGACCCGCTCGACGTGCTGGTCTTGCTCGACGAGCCGGCGCCGATGGGCTGCGTCGTTCCCATCCGCGCCATCGGCGCGATCGAGGCCAAGCAGCGGCAAAAGAAAGGCGGCTGGCTCCGCAACGACCGTCTCATCGCCGTCGCCACCCACGCCAAGCTGCATAGCGGGGTGAGCGACCTGAAAGAGATCAATCCTCAAATCCTCGACGAAATCGAGGCGTTCTTTCGCGATTACAACGAGCAGGAGGGCAAGGAATTCAAGCCGCTGAAGCGATGCGGTCCGAAAGCTGCTTTGCGGCTCATCGATGAGGGACGGCGCAGGCGGCGCGATTCCAAGCGGTCAGCGGAGCGCTAGCCGAGCGGCGCCCGGCGGCGGTTTCGGAACCTTCATCCGGAGGCCGGCATTTACGGCGAGCGCGAGGTGCCGCCATGGCGAGCGAAAAGCGGATCGTCGAATATAAGGGGGCGTCGGGCGGCTGGGGATCGCTGCGCGGCATCAGCTCCGCCTTGCTCAGCGAGAGGGACGGGCTGGCGGCGATCGGCGAGTTGATGCGGCAGAACAAGCCGCGCGGCTTCATGTGCGTGTCCTGCGCCTGGGCCAAGCCAGCCGACTATCATGCCTTCGAATTCTGCGAGAACGGCGCCAAAGCGACTTTGTGGGAATTGACCAGCCGCCGCTGCACGCCGGAATTCTTCGCCCAGCACAGCGTCACGGAGCTTAGGGGCTGGGCCGACTACGATCTGGAGCAAACAGGCCGGCTGACCCATCCGATGCGTTACGACGCGCCGAAGGATCGCTACGTCCCCTGCTCGTGGGACGAAGCCTTCGCCGCGATCGGCGCCGAGCTGAAATCCCTCGATCCGAAGTCGGTAATTTTCTATTCGTCGGGCCGCGCCAGCCTCGAATCCTCCTATCTTTATGCGCTGTTCGCGCGGCTCTACGGGCACAACAATCTGCCCGATAGCTCCAATATGTGTCACGAGACGACCTCGGCCGCCTTGAAGAAGCTGATCGGCGTCGGCGTCGGAACCTGCATCTATGAGGATCTGGCTGACGCCGACGCGATGTTCTTCTTCGGGCAGAACACCGGCTCGAACAGCCCGCGTCTGCTTCACCCCTTACAGGACGCGGCGCGGCGCGGCGTGCCGATCATCACGTTCAATCCGATCCGCGAAAAGGGCCTCGAAGTCTTCGTCAATCCGCAAAACCCGACCGAGATGCTGACTGGCAAGGAGACGCGGATCAGCACGCAATATTATCAGGTCAAGCCGGGCGGCGACATCGCCGCGATGATGGGCCTCTGCAAATATGTTCTCGCCGCTGACGAAGCCGCCAAGGCCGAGGGCAAGCGCGTGCTCGACGCCGATTTCATCGAGCGCCATACGCACGGCTTCGACGAGTTCGCCGCGAAGGTTCGCGCGACGGAATGGGCCGAGATCGAGGCGGCCTCGGGCCTGCGCCGGTCCGATTTGGAGGCGGCCGGCGCGGTCTATGCGAGAGCGAGCCGCGTCATCGGTTTCTACGGCATGGGCCTGACCCAGCACGTCCACGGCTTCGAAAACGTCGCCATGCTGGTCAATCTCTTGATGCTGCGCGGCAATATCGGCCGCGACGGCGCCGGGCTCGCGCCGGTGCGCGGCCATTCCAATGTGCAGGGCCAGCGCACGGTCGGCATCACTGAGAAGCCGCAACTGGTCCCGCTGGACAAATACGCCGCGCAATTCGGCTTCGAGCCGCCGCGCGAAAAAGGCATGAATACGGTCGAGGCTTGCGAGGGAATTCTTTCCGGCAAGGTCAAAGCGTTTATCGGGCTCGGCGGCAATTTCGTCCGCGCCATTCCCGAACGCGAAGCGATGGAGAAGGCGTGGACGCGCATGCGCCTGACGGTGCAGGTCGCGACCAAGCTCAACCACAGCCATCTCGTCAATGGCGAAGCCGCCTACCTCCTGCCGTGCATCGGCCGGACCGAAGAAGACATCCAGGCGAGCGGCCCGCAAGCCGTCACCATGGAGGACAGTTTCAGCACGATCCACGGCTCGCTCGCCCGTCACAAGCCGGCAAGTCCCGATCTCCGATCGGAAATCGCCATTGTCGCCGGCCTCGCCAAGGCGACACTGGCGCCCAATCCGAAGGTCAAATGGGACGAATGGGTCGGCGACTATTCGCTGATCCGCGACGAGATCGCGAAAACCTATCCGGACGAGTTTCACGATTTGAACGCGCGGATGTTCGCGCCGGGCGGCTTCTACCGGGGCAACAAGGCGCGCGAGCGAATCTGGAAGACCGAGAGCGGCAAGGCGGCGTTCACCACGCCGGCGACGCTGTCGGCCACCGGCTTCGACGACGCGCCCGGCCGCTATCGGCTAATCACCCTGCGCAGCAACGATCAGTTCAACACGACAATTTACGGCTTCAGCGATCGGCTGCGCGGCGTCGAGGGAACGCGGCAGGTCCTGCTGATGAATCCCGCCGAGATCGAGCGCGCCGGGCTCAAGGAAGGCCAGATGGTCTCGTTGGTCAGCGACGCCGGCGATGGCGTCCATCGGCAAGCCGGCCCGCTGAAAGTCACGCCGTTCAAACTGCCCGACGGCTGCCTCGGCGCCTATTATCCGGAAATGAACCCTCTCGTCGCGCTCTCGCATCATGATCGAGAATCGAAGACGCCGGCGGCCAAATCCGTTCCCGTTCGCATCGTCGCATAGCCGCCGCCCGCAGCGGCTTGACGCCGCGGCCGCTTCGCCGGCAGCATCCCGCGGACGATGAGCCCGCACGATCACCAGCCTGACGAGGGACCCAACCGCGCGGTCATCGCGGCGGTCATTTTCGTTGCTCTGATCGTCCTCGGCGGCGTTTGGCTCTTCGAGAAGCTCAGCGCCGCGAATGATGCGCTCAACTGCGTGGCGTCGGGACGCCGCAATTGCCAGCAGATCGATCAATAACGCTCGCTCTGCCGCGCCGGATCGACCGGCGACCAGCGCCACTCCCTCACCTCGGGCATGTCCTCGCCGCGCTGGCGGATATACGCCTTGTGCTCGATGAGCTTGTCGCGCATCGCCTGTTTCACATAGGCGGCGTGGTAGCCGAGCTTCGGCAAGCGGTCGACGACGTCCGAGACAAGGTGGAAACGATCCAGGGTGTTGCGTACGACCATGTCGAACGGCGTCGTCGTCGTGCCCTCCTCCTTGTAGCCCCGGACATGAAAATTGTCGTGGTTCCTGCGCCGATAGGTCAGTCGGTGGATCAGCCAGGGATAGCCATGATGGGCGAAGATCACCGGCTTGTCGGTCGTGAACAGAGCGTCGAAATCGTGATCGGTCAGGCCGTGCGGATGCTCCTCATGCGTCTGCAGCGTCATCAGATCGACCACGTTGACGACGCGGATTCTCAGCTCCGGCAAGGAGCGGCGCAGGAGGCTGACCGCCGCCAGCGTCTCGAGAGTCGGCACATCGCCGGTGCAGGCCATCACCACGTCCGGTTCGCCGCCGCGATCGTTGCTCGCCCCTTCCCAGATGCCTATCCCGGCGCTGCAATGCTTGACCGCTTCGTCCATGCTTAGCCATTGCGGCTGCTTCTGCTTGCCGGCGACGATCACATTGATCCGGTTCCAACTGCGCAAGCAATGATCGGCGACGAAGAGCAGCGAATTGGCGTCGGGCGGCAGATAGACCCGCACGACGTCGGCTTTCTTGTTGCAGACATAGTCGATGAAGCCGGGGTCCTGATGGCTGAAGCCGTTATGGTCCTGCCGCCAGACATGCGAGGTGAGAAGATAGTTTAAGGACGGAATCGGCCGGCGCCATGGGATTCGGCGGCACGATTCCAGCCATTTCGCATGCTGGTTGAACATGGAATCGACGATGTGAATGAAGGCTTCGTAGCAATTGAACAGGCCATGCCGGCCGGTCAGGAGATAGCCTTCGAGCCAGCCTTGGCAGGTATGCTCGGAGAGGATTTCCATAACCCTGCCGTTCGACGCCAGATGAACGTCGTAAGGGACGGTTTCGGCGTGCCAGGCGCGCTCGGTCGCCTCGAAGACATGAGATAGCCGGTTGGAGGCGGTCTCGTCCGGACCAAACAGACGGAAGTTTCGCTTCCCCGCGCTGGCGCGCATCACGTCGCGCAGATATTCCGCCAGCACCGCGGTCGATTCGGCGGCGGGCTCGCCCGGCTTCTCGACCTTCACCGAATAGGCGGCGATGTCCGGCA
>DATGLU010000404.1:0-2449 GCA_035294045.1 Roseiarcus sp.
GCCAGCGAAACGCCGGGGTCCACCGAAGCGACCGTCGCGGTCGCGCCGGCATTGACGCCCGACGTGAACGTGATCGAGCCTTGCACGTAATTGGCATTTGCGCCCGTCCAGTTGATGGCCGACGCGGTCGAGCCCGCGCCCACGGTGCCGTTGGTGCCGAAGGCGTTTTGGACCAGCGTGCAGCCCGAATCGTAGAGCGTATGCAGGCAGGTCGGCTGATAGAGATTGCGCGGCATGTCCATGTCGAGCAAAACAAGGTCGGAGGCGACGGTGACTTTGGCGCTGGTTCGCCCGACCTGGTCGACGGTCGAGAGCCGGCCCTTGAACAGGGTCACGCCGCCGACCGGCGCCGCGCCGAGCGCGGGCATGAAGACCCGGTCGCGCTGCACCCGGCAGCCGTCGAACGCGCCGTCGCGCAAAGCGGCGAGGAACATGGCGCCGCCGACGAGATCGGTCGGCCGCGCCGCGATCGTGATCTGCTGCTTGTCGACCTCCAGCCCGACCGAGCTGCGATATTTCAAGCCTTGCACCAGCGGCCCGTTGGCGGCGAACACGGCGCCGTTATAGGCGACGGGCTGATCGGTGTTCGCATAGGTCAGCGTCAGCTCGGTCGCCAGCGTGAACGTGTAGCAATCCGCGAAAGCGACGGCTGAGTCAGGCGCGGCGCGGGCGGCATTGAGGAAGGCGATGAGCGCTGGCGAAGCGGTCTTCATGACGTGCGCACCGAGCGGAATTTGAGGCTCTGCACGGCCCAGAGATTCTGCATGAATTGCTCGAAGTCCTGGCTGTCGTCCAGAAAGCGGCACTGAAAGGCGTAAGAGAAGCTCGCCGCGACCGCGACGCCGGCGGCGGGCGCGGCCGCGAAGACGAGCGTGTTCGGCGCCGTCAGCGGCCAGCCGGCGCTTTGAGCGACGCCGTTGAGCGAGACGGCGGCGACGTTCGTCACCCAGCCGACCGGCTCTGAAAAGCCGCCGAGGGTACGGATCATGGGGAAGGAAGCCGTCGCGCCGTCCCCGGTGGCGATCGGCTGGCCGGAAACGCTGCAATCGCTTGGGTCTGTATAGAGAAAAGTTCCGAACCGCCCCTGCGCTTGCAGGAACAGGCCCATCAGGCTTTGCAACGATTGTGCGCCGAGGCCGGGATAGCTCGCAGCGTCCGAGGCAAGCCCGTCGAAGCAGAGCTCGAATTCCCAAAGCGGATATTGCCAGAGCGCGTCGCGCGCCTCGCGGCCGGACACATGGCCGGCGACGAGGGTCGAAAAGAGCGGCTTCTTGTGCACCGACCAGCCTTGGCCGGGAAGGTTGGGAAAGCTGGGCGGCGGCGTCATGGCCTCACCATCTGCAGTTTCACCAGGCCCAATTCGAAAAGCATGGTCATGAACTCGTCGAGATCGAGCGCATCGTCCGAGAAACGGCACAGCCAGAGCAGGCCGAAATCCGCCGCGATCGCAGCGCCGGCAGGCGGCGGCGCCGCGAAGACGATCGAGGGGCCGTAGCCGCTCGTCACGGAATATTGCGCTGAAGGCGCGACGGCGCCGTTTATAGAGACGGCAGCGACGCCGGACGTCGCGGCGACCTGCTCGACATATGTCCCGAGCGATCGTACCAAAGGAAAGATGGTCTTAGCGCCATCGCCCGTTCCCAGCGTTTGGCCCGAGACTTCGGCCAATCCGGGCGGCGCGAGCCAGAACGGTTCGCTCCGCCCGGCGCTGGCCGCGAAAAACCCGGCGATCTCCTGCATTTCGCGATGCGCCGCATTGCCGCGCAAAAGGTCGTAGCTCAGCTCGATGTCGTAAAGCGCCGCCGCATAGAGCGGCCGGCGGCTGGAGCGGCCGGAAGCGCGGCCGGCGATCAGCGTCGCAAAGCGCGGCTTGACATGGGTCGACCAGCCGAGCGCAGCCAGCGACGGAAAGGTCGAGTACGAGCCAGGCGTCGGCGCCGGCGAGGCGGCGGGCGGCGGCAGCGCCGGGCCGCGCCCCGACAGCCAATTCCCCGCTTGCCAATTGGCCCCGTCCGACCATTGGCCGGTCAGGAGCGGGAAGGTCGGAAAGGGTCGCGCGTCCCACGCCCAGACGCAGGAGAAAGCGAACTCGATCAGCTTGACGCCGCCAGGCGAGGTCTCGTTGCGGCCGTCGTCGTTCCAATATTCGTTGACCGCCTGCAGCGCCAGCATCATCAGCGTGTCGTCGCGCTGCGGCAGAAAGCCGCCGCCCGCCGCCTCCGCCCATAACGACCAGTAGGGCGTCGCGCTCTCGCTCGAACGCGAATCGAAGAAGACGTTGGGCTGATTGGTCGCCTTGTCGGTCGCGGGAAAGCCGTATTCGATGAAGGCGAGCGGCTTGGCGCATGCCTGCCATTGCGTCTGCGGTCCATGCGGCGCCCAGCCCTGTCCGTCGCCGGCATCGTAGACGGCCCGATGCGGATTGCTCCACCACCAGCGGAACTGCTTG
>DATGLU010000405.1:0-2070 GCA_035294045.1 Roseiarcus sp.
GAGCGATCGAGCGATTTATAGTCTCGCGCAACGGATCAATACAAGCCGCCCGCGCCGGCCAAAGGCGCCTCGCGCAACAAGAGCGGCCCGCTTGCGAAGCGACATTTTTAACGTATGGAAGATCGATGACGACGATCTCGATCGCCGCGCTTTGCGAGCGCTTCCCCGATTTCCGTCTCGCGTTGATCGCCGCGCGCGATTTGACCGTCAGGCCGGATCGCTCCGCCGCGCTGGAACGCGCGATCGAGGAGGCGCAAGCGGCGTGCCGCGCGCAATGGAGCGGCGTCGAGCTTTCGGCCATCCCCGCCGTCGCCGCCTGGCGTACGGCCTATCGCGGCTTCGGCGTCAAGAAGACGAGCTACCGCTCCTCGGTCGAGCGCCTGATCAAGCGCGTGCTCGCCGGCGGCGACCTGCCGCGCGTCAACAATCTCGTCGATCTCTACAATTGCGTGTCGCTGGCGCAGGGCCTGTGCCTCGGCGCCGACGACCTCGACAAGACGTCCGGCGATCTGGCGTTCCGATTCTCGCAGCCCGGCGACACGTTCATCGATATGAGCGCCGAGCCGGGCGAAGACCCGAACGATCCGCCCAAGCCCGGCGAGGTCGTCTATGCCGATTCGCGCCACGTGCTGTGCCGGCGCTGGAACTGGCGCCAGGACGCGAGGAGCGTCGTATCGGCGCAGACCCGGCGCGCCGTTCTCACCGCCCAATCGAACGGCTTCGGCGATGTCGAGGCGGCGGCCGAGGCGCTGGCGCGCGGCGTCGCCGCCGAATGCGGCGGAACCGCCCGCGCGATCGTCCTCGACCGGACGAAACCTGTCGGGGAATTTTGATTCCGCTTGCCAGTTCGCGAAATTGGACATAAACATATCTTTATGTCTAAAGAGACGCTGGCGCTGGACCTGCCGAAGGCCCGCCTGGAGGACCTCCTGGCCGGCTTGGCGGCGGCGGGCGAGATCACCCGGCTGCGCCTCCTTTGCCTCCTCGCCGAGGCCGAGCTGACGGTGACCGAACTCGTCGCCATTCTCGGCCAATCGCAGCCGCGCGTCTCCCGCCATCTCAAGTTGCTGACTGAAGCCGGCCTCGCCGAGCGCCGGCGCGAAGGCGCCTGGGCGTTTTTTCGCCTGGGCGAAGCAGGCGCCGGCGTCGCCCTGGCGCGCGACATCGTCTCCCGGATCGATCCCGCCGACCCGATCGTCGCCGGCGACCGGGCGCGGCTCGCGATGACCCGGGAGGCGCGCCGCCGCCAGGCCGCCGCTTATTTCGCCCAGATGGCCGAGGACTGGGACCGCATCCGCGCCCTCCACGCGCCAGAAGAGCGGGTCGAAGCGGCCCTGACGGCGATCGTCGGCGACAAGCCGGTCCGCGCGCTGCTCGATCTCGGCACAGGGACCGGCCGCATGCTCGAACTCTTCGCGCCGCTGGCGCAGCGCGCCGTCGGCGTCGATCAAAGCCCGGCCATGCTGGCCCTCGCCCGCTCGCGCATCGACCAGACCGGCTTGCGCAACGTGCAATTGCGCCAGGGCGACATCTATGCGCCGCCGGTCGAGCGCAACGCTTTCGATCTCGTCGTCATTCACCAGGTTCTGCACTTCCTCGACGATCCCGCCCGCGCTTTGGTCGAGGCGGCGCGCGCGCTGCGGCCGGGCGGGCGTCTCGTCGCCGTCGATTTCGCCGCGCATGAGGAAGAATATTTGCGCGAGACTTTCGCCCATCGCCGGCTCGGCTTTTCAGCCGAGGAAATCGAATCCTTCCTCGCCGAGGCCGGGCTCGACATTGCCGAGACGCGCGCCATTCCGCCTTCGGCGGGCGAGGCCGGCAAGCTCACCGTCACGATTTGGCTCGCCAAGGACCCGCGAATCCTCGCCGACCCGCCGCCGCAACATATCCGGGAGATCGCTTGATGATGCAGAGCCCGCTTCGTCCAAGCCGCTCCGGCCCGCAAGTTCGCGTCTCCTTCGAATTCTTTCCGCCGAAGACGGCGGAGATGGAACAGACGCTGTGGGAGGCGATCGCGCGGCTGGCGCCGCTGGCGCCGCATTTCGTCTCGGTCACCTATGGCGCCGGCGG
>DATGLU010000406.1:0-3270 GCA_035294045.1 Roseiarcus sp.
CATCCATGTTTAGACCTTTTAAGTCCTCCGCCGTCAGCGCGATATATTGTGGGCAAGTTTCGCCGTAGACCTTGAGGCCCCGCTGCTGGGCCCAGCGAATTTGCTCCATCGCTTGGCGGCCCGAGACGTGGACGATCATCAGCGGAACATCGATGAGCTCGGCATGGCTAATCGCTCGATGCGCCGCCTCGCGCTCGACGAGTTCTGGCCGCGAGGCGGCGTGGTAGTAGGGCGCCGTGTTCCCCGCTCGCTCCAGCCGCTCAACCATGAACTTGATGGAATCGTAACCTTCACAATGGACCATAACGAGGGCGCCGCAACCACGCGCGCAGTCGAAAACATCGAGCAGCTGGCGATCATCGAGCACCATGTCGTCGTACGTCATGAACACTTTAAAAGACGTGTAGCCGTCGTTCACCAGCGCCGGCAATTCCTGGCCGAGCAAGGTCGGCGTTGGATCGGTGATGATAAGATGAAAGCCATAATCGCAATAGGCCTGACCCTGAGCCTTCGTATGATAGTCATTTACAATTGCGCGCAGATTCTCTCCCCTTGGCTGCAGGGCGAAAGGAATGACAGTAGTGTTGCCGCCCGCCACCGCTGAGCGGGTGCCGCTCTCGAAACCGTCGGCCATTATCGCCTCGCCCGAGGGCTGAGCCAGATGGACGTGGCTGTCGATGCCGCCTGGCATCACGAGCAGACCGGATGCGTCGATCGTTTTGGCTCCGCCGACGAGCCGATCGGCTACCGCGACAGTAACCCCGCCGCGGATGCCGACATCGGCTTGAACGGTGTCGGCCGCCGTCACTACTGTTCCGCCTCTGATGACAAGATCGAAATCACTCACGAGAGCCTCTCCTGTCGACTTGCGCCAGTGTTAATTTTCGTTTTTATCGCTCAGAGCGCATCCGCACGAATTCGCTGAGCGCGATAAGAGCGAGATTGGCGACAACGATCGTCAATGCTAACGCGTCAAGCCCAGGCGAAATGTTAAACCGAAAATCGGAAGCGACCAGGATCGAAAGCGGCTGCCGCCGACCGCTGAGATACGAAGTCAGCACATATTCGGACGAAGACAGCACGAAGGCGATGAACCATGCCGCGAGCAAGCCGTTCTTCATCAGTGGAAGGATAACCCGACGAAACGCGCTGAATCCGCTTGCTCCGAGGTCGGCTGCGGCTTCCTCTAATTGCTTATCAATGCGGATCAAGACCGAGGCGATAATCAGGGTCGTGAACGGCAGAATAATAATGCTCTGTCCTGCAATGATTGTGAGGAGGCTACGCTCGATCCCGAGCGCTGACAGCAAAATGAGCTGCGCAACCGCGAGAATGACCTTGGGGATCAGGAACGGCAGCAATATCACTGCAAACAGCAGCCCGCGCAGGGGCAGGCGATAGCGCGTCAACGCGAGCGCCGCCATGGCGCCGACGAGCGTTGAAAGCAGCGCTACCGGCGCGGAAACAAGAAAGGTCAGGCCCAGGCCGCCCGTGAGTCGGCGATCGGTGAACACGGATTCGAACCAGTGGAACGTAAAGCCCTGCAAAGGGAAGGCGATGATCGCCGAGGCGTTAAAAGAAAAGAGGGCGATAACGGCGATCGGCAGATACATAAAGCTGTAAACGAGCCAAACCCAAAGGAGAGGCCAGCGGCTGTTCGCAGAAGTCATGCTTCGCCGGCCCCAAGCGCCTGCCCGAGCGTCGACTTGCTCACCAACATCGCTCCGGCCGCCAACGCGAGCGCCAGAATAGCGAGCATCGTCCACGCGATTGCGGAGCCCAGCGGCCAATCGAAGGCGGTGCCGAACAGATCATTAATGGCGCTGATGATGGTTACGCCCGAGGCGCCGCCGACCAGTTGGGGCGTAAGATAGTCGCCCACCACCATCACGAAGACCATCATGCCGCCAGCGACCAGTCCGGGCGCAGTGAGCGGCAGCGTAATCCGGCGGAAGATAGAAACTCTGCCGGCGCCGAGGTCGGCGGCCGCTTCGAGAAGCCGATCATCTAGCGCCTCAAAAGCAAGCCATAGACCGAGCACCATGAAGGGCAAGTAGTTGTACGTAAGGACGATGTGAGTGGCGAGCGAGGAAAAGAGCAGCGCTCCGATGGGCTCGCGAATCGCGCCGATCCAGATCAGGAAGGTGTTGAGCACCCCCTCCGTGCCAAGGAGCACTCGCCAGGCGAAGATGCGCACGAGATCGCCAGTATAGAGCGGCACGAGGAGCAGCGTCAGCAGGGCGGACTTCATTGCGGTGACGCGCTTGGCGATGAACCAGGCGATGGGATAGCCCGCGATCGCGGTGATCGCCGCGATCGTCACTCCCGAGCCGAAAGCCTTCAGGATCAGCCAACGGTAAGTATCCGAACCGGCGATGCGGACATAGTTCTTCAGGGTTGGATCTTTAAGAATGGCGACGAAGCTTACCTGAAAGAAGCTATAAGCGAGCAAAATGAGAAGCGGCGCGACGCAAAGCGCGGCGACCGCCGCATAGACCGGCAAGGCTAGCCATACGCCGGCGCGCGACCATAGCATGGGTCAGACTCCCCGCTCATCCGCGGTTGCTACCCAGGCGCGGCTCACGTCGAAGGAAAAGCGAATAGCCTCCCCGATCCCTGGCGGCTTCTGTTCGCGAACGAGCAGGTTGAGCCTCGCTCCTCCCGCTATTTGGAGTTCCACCAACCATTCCGCCCCCCGGAAGACCACGTGGGTCACAGTCGCCTCAAAACCATCTGCGGATGAGAGCCGCATTTGTTCCGGCCGCAGGCAGAGAACGGCCGACGCTCCCTGGATCAGTCCGGCCGCACATGGGCTCTCGAACGCGCCAAGCCTCGTTTCGATGGTCGCTCGGCCATGAGAGACCGCGCGGATCTGGCCCGGCACAAGATTGGCGCCCCCGATGAAGTCGGCTACGTAGGCGCTCGACGGGCGACGGTAGATCTCGGCAGGCGCGCTCTGTTGCTCGACGCGGCCGTTGTTCATCACGATAATCTCGTCGGAAAGGGCGAACGCCTCTTCCTGATCATGAGTCACGTGCAGGAAGGTCATATTGAGTCGGCGCTGAATATCCTTGAGCTCGATCTGCATGTCCTTGCGCATGCGCCGGTCGAGAGCGGAGAGCGGCTCGTCAAGCAGCAGCAGACGCGGCTCGTTGACGATAGCGCGGGCGAGCGCCACGCGCTGCTGCTGCCCGCCGGACAGCTGGCGCGGCCGTCGTTTCGCCATAAGGGTCATACGGACCATGGCGAGGGCGGCATCCACTTTCGCGG
>DATGLU010000407.1:0-2025 GCA_035294045.1 Roseiarcus sp.
TCTCGATCTCCTTTTCCGCCACGGCGAGCTCGTCGCGCGCCATGGCGCGCATCTCGGCGTCGGTCGAAGGATCGTCGATCAGCGCTTGAAGGTCGCCGCGCTCCTTCTCCTTGGCGCGATAGGCCTTGATCGCGGCGACGACCGGGTCGAGCTCGGAAAGCTCGCGCGCGAGCGCGGCGTATTCGCCGCCGCCCCCTTCGGCGAGCTTGGCGCCGATTTCTTCGTGCCGGCGCAGGATGAGGTCGAGATGGTCGGTAGGAGTCATGTTATGCTCGTTGCGGTGCGCGGCCGAACCTCGCTCAGAGCCTCACTCCCAGCCGCTCCGCCAGCGCGGTCAGCGGCTCGCGCAACGACGCCGCCTCGCCGCTGCGGGCCAGCAGCTCCGCGGCCGCTTCCGCCGCCGCGGCGGCGTCGAGCGACAGGACCATCGCCTTGACCGGGCCGATCGAGGCGGCCGACATCGAGAGGCCGCGATAGCCGAGCGCGATCAGCGTCATCGCCTCCAAAGTGCGGCCGCCGATCTCGCCGCATAAGGTCACCGGCTTGCCGGCGTTGCGCCCGGCCTCGGCGATCGCCGCCAGCGCGCGCAGGAAGCCGGCGGAGAGAGGATCGAACCGATCCGCCACCCGGCGGTTGTCGCGGTCGGCGGCGTAGAGATATTGCATCAAGTCGTTGGAGCCGACCGAGAGGAAATCGGCGCGCTCGGCGATCTCTTCGAGCTGCCAGAGCAGGGACGGGACCTCGACCATTACACCGAGCTTGATATCGGCAGGGCGGCGCCGGCCGCAGCGGTCGTTGAAAGCGAGTTCGCGCTCGAGCAGGGCGCGCGCGGCGACGAACTCATCGACGCTCGCCACCATCGGCAGCATGATGCGCAGATTGCGATCGGCGCCGGCGCGAAGCATCGCCCGCAATTGCGTGCGCAGCAAAGCGGGCTTGTCGAGGCCGATGCGGATCGCGCGCCAGCCGAGCGCCGGATTTTCCTCTTCCGGCCCTTTCATATAGGGCAGGACCTTGTCGCCGCCGATATCGAGAGTACGGAACGTCACAGGCCGCTCGCCGGCCGCGTTGAACACCGTCTCATAGAGCTGCTGCTGGTCGGCGAGCCGCGGAAAGCGCGAGGCCAGCATGAATTGCAGCTCGGTGCGGAAGAGGCCGATCGCTTGCGCTCCGCTCTCGTCGAGATGCGGCAAGTCGACGATCAGGCCGGCGTTCATGTGCAATTCGATGGCGACGCCGTCGCGGGTGATCGCCGGCGTATCGCGCAATTCGCGATATTGCTCCTGGCGGCGGGCGCGCAACCGCGCTTTTTCGGCATAGGACGCCTCGACATCGGCCTGCGGCCGCAACTGCACTTCGCCGGCGCCCCCGTCGACGATGATCGCGTCGCCCTGTTCGGCGATTTCCGAGATGTTGGCGACCTCGCTGACCGCCGGGATCGACAAAGCGCGGGCGACGATCGCGACATGGCTTGCCGCGCCCGCCTCCTCCAGCACTAAGCCGCGCAGGCGCTGGCGGTCGTAATCGAGCAAGGCGGCCGGCCCCATCGAGCGGGCGACGAGAATGGCGTTTTCCGGCAATTCGCTCGGATCGAGGATCAGGCTCTGCCCGGCCAGTTGATGGAGCAAGCGATTGGCGAGATCGGAAAGGTCGTGCAGCCGGTCGCGCAAATAGGGATCGGTCTGGCGCTGCAGCCGGGCGCGGGCGTCGTTCATCACCCGCTCGACGGCCGCCTCGGCGGTGAGGCCGCTCATCACCGCCTCATTGAGCCGACGCAGCCAGCCGCGGTCATGGGCGATCATGCGGAAGGCTTCGAGCACGTCGCGGTGCTCGCCGTCGCCGGCGCTTTCGGTGCGGCCGATCAATTCGTCGACCGAGGCGCGCATCGCCTCGATCGCCCGGTCGAGCCGCTCGATTTCGGCGGGAATGTCGTCGGCGACGAGCTTTGAAACCGTCACCCGCGGCTGATGCAGGACAACATGGCCGAGGCCGAGACCTTCGGCGATCGGCGCGCCTTTGAGCGCG
>DATGLU010000408.1:0-10996 GCA_035294045.1 Roseiarcus sp.
CGCGGCCTTGAGCGGGCTGGCGAGCTGGCGGCGAAGCGCAAAGCGCAGCACGACGAAGGTGAGCGCGATCGAGGCCAGAGACGGCAGGGCGAAGCGCGCCAGCCACAGGGCGAGCGGCGGCATCGCCTCGCCGAACACGACCAGGTTGGCCGGGTTCGAGATCGGCAGGACGAAGCTCGCCGCATTGGCGATGAAGGCGCAGATCAAAAGGTAGGGCAGCGGCTCGGCGCCGGCGGCGCGCGCGGCGGCGTAGACGGCCGGCGTCAGCACCACCGCGGTCGCGTCATTCGAGAGGAAAGCGGTGACGATCACGCCGACACCGTAGATCAAGGCGAAGAGGCGGCGCGGCGAGCCGCGCGCATAGTTGACGGCGTGGGTGGCGAGCCAGTCGAACAGGCCTTCCTGGCGGGCCAGCTCGGCGAGCAGCATCATGCCGATGAGGAAGAGATAGACATCCGTCCCTTTGGCGATCCCGGCAAGCGCGCCGTTGAGCGGCAGCAGGCCGAAAGCGACGAGCAGCACCGCCCCGGCGATCGCCCAGATCGCCTCGGGCAGGTTCCAGGGCCGCGCGATCACGGCGGCGGTGGCCAGCGCGGCGATGCCCAAAGTCGCTGTTTCAGAGGCCATCGCCGGCTCCGATCGGCGTCGTCATCGCGTCCTTCCCGAAAAAGCGGCGCTCGCCGGCGGCGGCCGGCGAGCGCGTTGAATCACGCATGCGCTTCATCGCCGCGCGGTTTATCAGCTTTGGGAGCTTTGGCCCTGACCGGCTGAAGCGCCGCCGCCGAGGGGCCGATTTCCCGCGCCTCGATCACCGCGCCGAGCGCCGTCGCAAGCCCCTCGCCGCGCGCTGCGAGCGTCGCGCCGCGCTTCAGCAGCGCCGCCAGGCGCGGCGCTTCATGCGGCGCGAAGCGGACGATCCGTCCGTCTTCGAGCAAAGCGCCGCGCGTCTCCCCTTTCGGCCCATGCAAGGGCCGGCGCACGACGCCTTCGACCGACATCGGGGCGCGCTTTTCCTTGGCCTCGTGCTTATGGCCTTTCTCGCGTTCGTCCCTTTTCGGCGGCCCGTTATCGACGATGCGGACGCCCTTCGCGGTCTCGAACGCGACGGCCGTGAAGACGTCGCCCTGGCGCGGCCGCACGCCGCGAATGCGTAAGGGGCCGGCCGAGTCCTGCTCCAAGGCGGCGCGCAGCGCGCCGGCGAGGTGCGGCGGAAAATGCACCTCGGCGCCGTTGGCAAGGATCATGCCGTCCGCTTCGCCATGCGGATTGAGCAGGAAGCGTTCGAACCGCCCTGCGATTTCAGGCAGGCAATCGGGATTGATCCAATGCATGGTCGACCTCGTCATTGGCGTGAATGCGTCGGCGTGGCTTCAGGTCCGCATCGCGAAAACGAGATCGCAAGCGCCGTGCCAAGCCCTAAGATATTGAAAACATTGGCTGAGAAAAATGGCGGACGCCGCCACCGTCCGCCTTGCCGACGCTTCGCCGTCCGCTCAGCGGACATCCTCCAGGCCGTAGCGCTTGATCTTCGCGTAGAGGAGCTGGCGATGGACGCCGAGCGCGCGCGAAGCGGCGGCGCGGTTGCCGCCATGCCTGACCAGCGCGCGGCGGATCAGCATCTTTTCGAGGCGCTCGATCGCCGAGGCGAGGTCCTCGTCGGGCCAGGCGAGCGCTTGCGGCTCGGCGGGCGGTCTTTCGCCGATGAAATTGAGATCGGCGGCGGCGACCACATCGCCGCGCGCGAGAATCGCGGCGCGCTCCATGGCGTTTTTGAGCTCCCGCACATTGCCCGGCCAGGCATGGCCGATCAGGCGCGCGGCCGCGTCGGCCGACAGCGTCTTGCCGGCGCTTTTGAGGAAATGCTCGGCGAGCGGGACGATGTCGGCGATCCGCTCGCGCAAAGCCGGCAAATGGATCGGCACGACATGGAGGCGGTAAAATAGATCCTCGCGGAAGCTCCCTTCCCGCACCCGCTGGCGCAGATCGCGATGGGTGGCGGCGATGACGCGCACGTCGACGGGCGCCGGCTTGCCGCCGACCGGCGTCACCACCCGCTCCTGCAAGGCGCGGAGGATTTTCGCCTGCATGGCGACATCCATGTCGCCGATCTCGTCAAGGAACAGCGTTCCCGCCGCGGCCTCGCGGAACGCGCCGAGCCGATCGCTCGCCGCGCCGGTGAAGGCGCCGCGGACATGGCCGAACAATTCGCTCTCCATCAGCTCGCTCGGAATCGCCGCGCAATTGACCGCGACAAAGGACTTGCCGCGGCGCTGGCCGTGGTCGTGGATGGCGCGGGCGACGAGCTCCTTGCCGGTCCCCGTCTCGCCGGTGATCAGCACCGTCGCGTCGCTGTCGGCGAGCATGCCGATCGCCTTTTGCACCGAGCGGATCGCCTCCGTTCCGCCGATCAAGCCGACATCGTCCGGCTCGGCGGCGGCCGTTTCCAGACCGGGCGGCGCGGCGGCCATCGCATCGAGCGCCCGCTTCAAGGCGTCGCGGCCGATCGGCTTGGTTAAGTGATCGAACGCGCCGAGCCGCATCGCTTCGATCGTGTTCTCCGCCGTCGCATGGGCGGTGAGGACCGTGACCGGCGGCGGCCGTGGCAAGGCGCGGATGCGCTTGAGGACTTCGAGCCCGTCGAGGCCCGGCATGCGCAGATCGAGCAGAACCGCGTCGGCCGGCGCCTCGGCGAGCATGACGAGCGCCGCCGCGCCGGACGGCGCGAGGCGAGGCTCGAAGCCAAGATCGCGCGCCGCCTCGGCAAGGGCGTCGCGCATCGCCGCGTCGTCGTCGACGATCAGGACTTGGCGCATGGCAGCACAATCTCGAATGTCGTGCCGGACGGCGTTTCGGCGAGGCGCGCTTCGCCGCCATGCGCCGCCGCCACTTCGCGCACGATCGACAGGCCGAGGCCGACGCCGTCGGCGCGGCCGGTGACGAAAGGTTCGAAGAGGTTTTGGCGAATGGTCGCGGCCGGCCCGTCGCCCTCGTCGTGAACCGAGAGCGTCAGCGCGCCGTCGGCGCGCGTCGCCGCCACCAGGACGGTGGAGCGCTTCGGCGCGGCTTGGATGGCGTTGAGGACAAGATTGTCGAGCGCGCTGCGCATGCGGTCCGGGTCGAATTCGGCCGCTTCGACCTCGCTGCGCCATTGCAGCGACAGGTCCTTGGCGCGGGCGAACTCGTCATGCGCGGCGATACAGCCTTGCAAGAACGGCGCGAGCTTGACCGCGGCCTTTTGCGGCTTGTCGCGCGCCGTCACGCTGAGCAGTCGGCGCAGCAAGGCGTCGAGCCGGTCGATCTGGCCGACGATCGCGACAAGCGCCAGATCCTTGCGCGCCGCGTCGCCGGCGGCGGCGTTCTCCGCCTTGAGCCGCATCGCGGCGATCGGGTTGCGGATTTCATGGGCGAGGCCGGCGGCGAGCCGGCCGATCGCGGCGAGGCGCTCGCCGGCCGCCAATTGGCGCGCCAGCCGGTCGGCCGTTTGCCGGGCGAGCGCCAGGCGGCGGCCCGCTTCGTTCAGCGCCGCGACGATGCGGTCCAATTCACGCTCGCCGGTGATCGGCAGAGCCGGCAGATCGGCGACGTCATAGGTCTTCAACGCCGCTTCGATTCGCCCGACATGGCGTGACCAAAGCAGCGTCAGCCGGGTCAGAAGCGTCGCCGCGGCGAGGACCGAGGCGAGCAACACGCCCAATCCCGCCATCAGCAGCCAGTAGCTGCTGCCGGCGAAGGTGAAGACGCGCGTCATCGCCCAGCCGGTCAATTGCGGGATCGGGCCGGGCAGCGGGCAGGCGGCGATGAGGAGAATTTGCGTCGAGGCGTCGAAGCGGTCGACCACCGGCCGGCCTTCGGCGAGCGCGGCGCGATTGGCCGCCTCGATGCGCGGCGCCTCCGCCGCCGGCAGGTCGGTTTTCGGGCCGGCGCCCTGATAGGTCGGAAAGGCGTAGGCGAGCGATTGCGCGCCGTCGCGAAAGACGCCGCCCTCGACGCCGGCGCGATCGCGCAAGGCGGCCTGGACCAAGGCTGTAAGATCGCGGTTCAGCGCCTGCTCACCCCCGGCCGGCGCGCGCCAGCCGGCGGCGAAGCCGCGGTAGGCGCTTTCGATCGCGTCGCAGGCGCGGCCGATCTCCGCCTCGGCCTGCCCCGCCTGCGCGCTCGCCGATTGCTCGAAAAGACCGTACATCAGCGCGCCGGCCGAGCCGGCGGCCGCGATCAGCAGCGCGAGAAGGACGATGAACCGGCCCCGCAGAGATCGAGCCATAGTGTCTTCTGCGCATTCGTTGCTCGTGCGGCGTCGGAAGAAGGTCTTAAGCCGCGCCGGCCGCCCCGCCTATGTCCGGGGCGCGCTTGGCGAGCGCCTGAATGACGAGATCGAGCAAGGCTCGCCCTGTATAGGGCTTGGGCAGGAAGGCGACAAATTGCAGCGATTGATCCGCGACATCTTTGGCGAGAGCGTCGCCGGACGTGACGATCACTTCGACGCCGGGACGGTTGGCCTTGATCCATTCGGCCAGGGCGAGCCCATCCATGTCGCCGGGCATCCGCACATCGGTGATGACGAGATCGACGGCGAGTTTCGAGCTCAGCGCGTCGACCGCCTCCGCCGCGCTGGCGGCCTCGCTGACCCGATAGCCGGACTGGCGCAAGAACTCCGCCATGTCCATCCGGGTCAGGACTTCGTCTTCGACGAACAGGATTGTTTCTGGCGGCGGCCGATGATCCGTGACTGCGTCGCTCATTCAACCCCCTCGCCCCGGATGGGAAACTCTCAACGCGTCGCGACGAAGAATTGTTCCCCGTGCAGCGGTCAGGGACGCCGCCGGCAGCCGTCGAGAAACAGCTTCACCGCCGAGCGCAAGCGGCGCTCCTCCTTTTCCGGACTATCGCGATGGCCGAGCATCGCCAAGCGCTGCGGCGCGCCGATGACCAGCATCGCGAAATGCTGGGCGGCGAATTCGGGGTCGTCGAGCGTCAGGACGCCGCGCTCGGCATAGGCGGCCATGAAGCGCGATATGCCGGAGAGCCCGCGGCGCGGAAAGCTCTCGGCGAATATTTTGGCGTAGTCGCGCATCCGCGGCGCCTCGGCGAGGAACAGGCGGACGATCGCCAGGGTCTCGTCGCGCAAGGCGATGGCCATCATGCGCCGGCCGAGCTCCAGCAGGCCCTCCTCGACGTCGTCGGGCGGCGTCTCCAAGGCGCCGAGCGCGCCGATCTGCTCGTCGCGGAACTGCGCCACGGCGGCGACGAAGAGCGAGGCTTTATCGGGATAGCGGGCATAGAGAAAGCGCTTAGCGACGCCGGACTGGCGGGAAATCTCGTCGATCGAGGTTCCCTCCCAGCCGCGCTCGAGAAGCAGGCGCTTGGCCGTCTCAAGAAGCTCGCGATGGCGCCGCTCGGCCTCCTGGCGCGTTGGCCGGCCGCCCGGGCCGCGCCGGAAGGCGCCTCTCTCAAGCTGGGTTTCCCCCTCGGTCATTCTTGTCTTGCCGGCTCCTGGGACGGGTGATAATGTAACTATACCGTTTCGTTGCAATAGGTCAAGCCGTGCGCAGAGGCCCGCTCCTTGCGGTCGCGCTGATCGTCGCCGCCTTCGCCGCCTGGTGGCTCCTGCTGCGGCCGCAACCGCCGCGCGCCGTCGCCTGGCAGGGCTATGCCGACGCCGATTTCGTCAAAGTGGGGCCGACCCAGGCCGGCCTGCTCGTCGCCCTGCATGTGCGGCGCGGCGACAAGGTGAGGAAAGGCGAGCCGCTCTTCGACCAGGACGACGCCAACGACAAGGCGGCTGTCGAGCAAGCGCAACGGCAATTGACCCAGGCGCGCGACCAGCTCGCCAATCTCAAAAGCGGCGGCAAGCCGACCGAGATCGCCCAGGCCGAGGCCAACATCGCTGACGCCGAGGCGGCGCGCGACAAGATCGCGACCGACCTCAATCGCAACCGCTCGCTGCTCAAGACCGGCGCGGCGACGCTTCAGACCGTCGATCAGGAAGAAGCCGATCTGCGCTCCGCCAACGCCAAAGTGCTCGTCGCGCAGCAGGCGCTCGCCCAATTGCGCGCGCCCATGGGCCGCGAGGACGAGATCAAGGCGCAGGCCTCGGCGGTCGGCGCGCTCGAGGCCGCGCTCGCCATGGCGCGATGGCGCCTCGATCAGCGCCATGTCGTCGCGCCGGTCAGCGGGATTGTCGCCGATACGCTTGCCGAGCCGGGCGAAACGCTGGCGGCGGGCGCCCCGGTCGTCTCGATCCTGCCGCCCGAGAACATCTACGTACGGTTCTTCGTCCCCGAGACCGAGCTCGCCCTCGTCCATCGCGGCGAAGAGGTCGCGCTCTCCTGCGATTCCTGCCGGCCCGATCTGACCGGGACCATCTCCTACATCGCCCCGCAAGCCGAATACACGCCGCCGGTCATCTATAGCGAGGAGACGCGCGCCAAATTCGTGTTTCTCGTCGAGGCGCGGCCGAAGCCGGAATTCGCCGCCTTGCTCAATCCCGGCCAGCCAATGACGGTGCGGCCGATCAGCGCCAACGCCCCGACGGCGTCGCGATGAACGAGGCGGTGATCGACGTGCGCGGCCTGCGCAAGAGCTTCGGCGACCGCAAGGTCGTCGAAGGCCTGTCGCTTGAGGTCGAGAAAGGCCAGATTTGCGGCTTTCTCGGCGCCAATGGCAGCGGCAAGACGACGACGATCCGCATGCTTTGCGGCCTGCTCGTCCCGGACGCCGGCGAGGGCCAATGCATCGGCCTCGACATCATCCGCGAGGCGCCGCTGATCCGCCGCCATGTCGGCTACATGACGCAGAAATTCAGCTTCTACGAAGACCTCACTGTCTTCGAGAATCTCGATTTCGTCGCCAGCGTCTACGAGATGAAGAACCGCCGCGCCGCGGTCGACGACATCATGGCCCGGATGGGCCTTGCCGACCGGCGCGACCAATTGGCCGGCCAGCTCTCGGGCGGCTGGAAGCAGCGGCTCGCCCTCGCCGCCTGCGTTCTCCACCAGCCGAAATTGCTGCTGCTCGACGAGCCGACCGCCGGCGTCGACGCCAAGGCGCGGCGCGAATTCTGGGACTTGATTCACGACATGGCCGGCGAAGGCCTGACCGTGCTGGTCTCGACCCATTACATGGACGAAGCGGAGCGCTGCAACCGCATCGTCTACCTCGCCAATGGCCGCATCGTCGTCGAAGGCGGCGCCGACCAGGTCTCGCGTCAATCCGGCCTGATCACCTATGAGGGTACGGGCGAGGGAATCGACGACGCGGCGCGCGCCTTGCGGCGCATGGACGGGGTCGAAGCGGCCGCGGTGTTCGGCCACGCCTTGCATGTCGCGGGAACCGAGCGCGGTGCCTTGGAGCGCGCCATCCGCTCCTTCGCCGGCCTCGAATGGCGCGAGGTCGAGCCGCGGCTCGAAGACGTTTTCATCCATATGCTCAGCGTCAAGGAGGCCGCCGCATGACCGGTCTTTCCTGGCGCCGCCTCGCCGCGCTCCTGCGCAAAGAATGGATCCAGGTCCGCCGCGACGCGATGACGCTGCGCATCATCATCATGATTCCGATCATGCAGCTCTTCCTCTTCGGCTACGCGATCAACACCGACCCGAAGAACCTGCCGACCGGGCTGCTGTCGACCGACCACTCGAAATACGAGCGCACGATCGTCGCCGCGCTGAAGAATTCCGGCTATTACAAGGTCATCCCGCTGTCGAGCGAGGCGGAAGCCAATGAGGGCCTCGCCGACGGCCGATTCCTCTTCGTCATCGAGATCCCGCCGGGCTTCGACCGGGCGGTCGACCGCGGCGAATCGCCTTCCATCCTGGTCGACGCCGACGCCACCGACCCGACCGCGATCGGCAACGCCACCGCCGCGCTCTCGTCGCTAACCGCCGCCATCCAGCGCGATCTGCCGCCGATCCGGCGGACGCAGCCGCAAACGCCGCCGTTCCAATTCGTCGTTCACGCCCGCTACAATCCCGAGCAGCTCACGGTGCTCAACATCGTGCCGGGCCTCATCTGCATCGTCCTGACCTTTTCGACGCTGTTCGTCACCACCCTGTCGATCACAAGGGAGCGCGAGCGCGGCACGATGGAGAATCTCCTCGCCATGCCGGTGAGGCCGGTCGAGGTGATGCTCGCCAAAATCACGCCGTACCTGGTGATCGGCTATGTCCAGGTCGGGCTCATCCTGATCGCCTCGGTCCTGTTCTTCCATCTGCCGATCCGCGGCTCGATCCCGCTTCTGCTTGCCGCGCTCGGCCTGTTCATCGGCGGCAACCTGGCGCTCGGCGTCCTGTTCTCGACCATTTCGGCCAACCAAATGCAGGCGACGCAATTCGCCCAGTTCACGCTGATGCCGTCGTTCCTGCTCTCCGGCTTCATGTTTCCGTTCCGCGGCATGCCGCTTTGGGCGCAATGGGCCGGCGAAATCTTTCCGACCACGCACGCGATGCGCATCGTCCGCGGCATGCTGCTGAAAGGCAATGGCTGGACCGAAATCGCCCCCGATCTCTGGCCGATCGCGCTGTTCGCGCTCTGCGCCATCGGCGTCGCGGTGTGGTTCTATCGCGAGACGCTGGACTGAGCCGAAGCGATGGCGCCGCCTTCCGGCCTCGCCGATAAGCCGCTCAACCAAAGAGGTCAGCGTGGGCCCCCGTCCGAATCAACAGCACCTCGTCGTCGGTGACGGCGTAGATCAGAAGCCAATCTGGCTCGATATGGCATTCCCAAACGCCGCTCCATTCGCGCGACAATTTGTGCGGGCGATAGGCCGTTGGCAATTCGCCCTGCTCGGCGAGCAACTCGACCGCGGCAATGAGTTCGCCGACATCTTTGCCGCGGCGCTTTTGTCGCTTGAGATCGTCGCGGAACCGCCTGTGCTGCGCAATCCGGCGCATGAGGTCGGCTCAAACCGAGCCCATTTCCTTCGCCCATGCGACGACGGATTCGAAGCTTTCGATATTCTTCCGGTCCTGGGCCTCTCTAAGCGCCCTACGCGTCGCCACGTTCGGAATGCGCACGGGAAAGGGCAATCCGCGGTAAAGCGCCACTTGTTTATAAAATAAGGTGATTGCTTCTGTCGGGGTTAGCCCGAGTTTGTTCAGCACGGCTTCGGCGTCGTGCTTGAGCGCAGGCTCTACCCGCGCGCGGATCGTCTCGCTCTTGGTCATTTTGCTCTTTCCTTTTTTCTACTTGTAGCACAAGTGGGGAACAAACCCAAGGATCGGGGCGTGCGCCGCCGCGATCGCGACCTGGGGCCCGATCAAGAAATCCGCTCGCTTCGTTCATCCTCCAGTCATCCGTTTTGCGGCATCCTAAAGCGTTGAGAATCGTCGGCGGGCTGGGGTTCGGCGGCGAGATCATGTGACGGGGAATTGATGTCGCCCTCCCTCCTGCGCTTAGCGGCGTTAGGCTTTTTCGCGGTTTTGGGCTCCGATTGCCTCGTCGGCGGCGCCCAGTCGCTGCCGATCTCGACCTATTGCGTGACCGCCGGCCAATGCGCCGAGCTCTGCCGGCATTTGGTCGAGAAGGGCCGCACCGGCCAGGATTTCATTCGCCTCGCCGAATACGAGCTCGGCGAGCCAGGCGTTTTCAATCTGCCGCCGCGCGAGGGCGCGCCGCCGCCGCTCGTCGATCCGACCAACGTCTATTCCGAGACACGCGCCGGCAATTTCAGCCCGGCGGTCGCCGACGCTCTCGCGCGCGTCTATGCGCCGAACCTGCAGACCGGCAAAGTCGACGTGATCGATCCTTCGACCTTCACCGTCATCGACCATTTCGCCGCCGGCCAGAGCCCGCAGCACATCGTCCCGTCCTGGGACTTGCAGACGCTGTGGGTGACGGGCGACGAATCCGAGCCGCGCGCCCGCGGCTCGCTCGTGCCGATCGATCCGAAGACCGGCAAGCCGGGAACGCCGGTGCCGGTCGACGACGCCTACAACATGTATTTCACGCCGGACGGGCGCTCGGCGATCGTCGTCGCCGAGGCGATGCGGCGGCTCGAATTCCGCGATCCCCATACGATGGCCCTGCAGGGCTACATCAACGCGCCGCAATGCGCCGGGATCAACCACGCGGATTTCTCGCCCGACGGCGCCTATGCGATCTTCACCTGCGAGTTCAACAATGCTTTGGTCAAGATCGACATCGAGCGCCATGAGCTCGTCGCGACCTTGCAGCTCGCCGCCGGCCACATGCCGCAGGATATCCGCGTCGCGCCGGACGGCTCGGCCTTTTTCGTCGCCGACATGATCGGCGACGGCGTCGTCGTCGTCGATGGCGGTACGATGAAGGAGATCGGCTTCATCCCGACCGGAATCGGGACGCATGGCCTCTATCCGAGCCGCGACGGTACGAAGCTCTATGTCACGAATCGCGGCACGCACAATCTCGCCGGCGTCAAGCGCGGCGCCGGCAGCATCTCGGTCATCGACTTCAAGACGCGGGAAGTCGTCGCCAATTGGCCGATCCCCAATGGCGGCAGTCCCGACATGGGCAATGTCAGCGCCGACGGCAAGACGCTCTGGCTCTCGGCGCGCTACGACAGCGCCGTCTACGCGATCGACACGGCGAGCGGCGCGGTCAAGACGATCCCCGTCGGCGGCATGCCGCATGGCCTCACCGTCTGGCCGCAGCCCGGGCGCTACTCGCTCGGCCACACCGGGAACATGCGGTAGGTACGGATCATCCTCCCCCGCTCTGCGCAGGGCTGTCCGGGGGAAAGTCCGAGACCGTTCCGGCGCGTGAAGACGATTCGCGTCTCGAATTGCCGGCGCCGGCGGCGCCACGCCGTCCAATCGCCGTCAACCCGCCATAGCGCTTACAAAAGTACGTGCGAGCCGGTATCCGCTTGCACGGCGCTATGGCGGGTGCTCCACTTCGTTCCGCCCCTACGGGTGACTGCGATCGGCCGGCGTGGCTTGTTGGCTACCAAGACGTTTTGCTGTCGAAACCGGCCGTTCGGCCGTTTCGACAGCAAAACGTCTTGGTAGCAAAAAGGCCGTCGACG
>DATGLU010000409.1:0-3474 GCA_035294045.1 Roseiarcus sp.
GCGATCGCCTCGGAATCAGCGACGAGGGCATGAAGGTTCTGCGCGGCGAAAAGACGTTCGCGCTGCGCGAGGATATTGCCGGCCGCAAGAAGCGCCGCGACAGGTTCGCGGCCGAGCCGGCGGCCGGTCCGTCCGCTTCGGCCAATGCGACGACGCTCGCCGCGCTGAAAGCGCTGCGCATGGACCTCGCCCGAAGGCAGAACGTGCCGGCTTATGTCGTCTTCGCTGATCGCACGTTGATCGACATGGCGGCGCGCCGGCCGAAAACCCTGCAAGAGCTCGCCGCCGTGCACGGCGTCGGCGAGGCCAAGCTGAAGAAATACGGCGAGACGTTCCTCGCCGCCATCCGCGCCGCGGAGAGCGGGTGAGCGGCGACGGATGTGAGACGTACATCCCTTCTCCCCGCAAGGCGGGGAGAAGGTGGACGCGCGAAGCGCGGCCGGATGAGGGGCGGCGCAGGACTCGAAAGGTACGCGCGAGCCATCGCTGAATCGCTAATCCCAGAACTCAGCGCAGCCCCTCACCCGTCGCGCTTCGCGCGCCACCCTCTCCCCGCTGCGCGGGGCGAGGGTTCCGCTTGACGCTCCTTGCGCCATCCGCCACCACAGCGCCCATGCCTGAACTCCCCGAAGTCGAAACCGTCCGCCAGGGCCTCGCCCCGGCGATGATCGGCGCGCGGATCGAGAGCGTCGTGCTGGCGCGGGCCGATTTGCGCACGCCGTTTTCTGAGCGCTTCGTCGAGCGGCTGGTCGGCCGGACGATCGTCAAGCTGTCGCGCCGCGCCAAATACATTCTCGTCCATCTCGACAGCGGCGAGGCTTTGATCATGCATCTCGGCATGTCGGGGTCGTTCCGCATCGAGCGCGACGGGAAGAAGACGGCGCCGGGCGAATTCCATTTCGCCCGCGCGAAAGATGCGGCGCATGATCATGTGACGATCGGCCTCTCCAACGGCGCGCGCATCGTCTACAACGATCCGCGCCGCTTCGGCTCGATGCGGATCGAGCCGCTCGACCAAGCGGGCGACGCCGCGCCGCTCAAAGGGCTCGGTCTCGAGCCGCTCGGCGACGATTTGGACGGCGCCGCGCTTGCCCGCTTGTTCGCCGGCCGCAAAGGGCCGCTCAAGGCGGCGCTGCTCGACCAGCGCCTCATCGCCGGGCTCGGCAACATCTATGTCTGCGAAGCCCTGCACCGGGCCGGGCTGTCCCCGAAACGCCCGGCCGGCGCGATCGCTTTGAAGAGCGGCGCGCCCAGCGCCAAGGCGCATGCGCTGGCGCGCGCCATTCGCGCCGTGCTCGAAGAGGCCGTCGCCGCCGGCGGCTCGACCCTGCGCGACCATCGCCAGCCGAACGGCGCGCTGGGCTATTTCCAGCATTGCTTCCAGGTCTACGACAAGGAGGGCGCCGCCTGCCCGAAGCCGCGCTGCAAAGGCCGCATCCTCCGAATCGTACAATCGGGCCGCTCCACCTTCTATTGTCCGAGGTGTCAGCGTTGATTGAGGGGCGCTGTAGCCGCGGTCGCTGACCGCGGCCACGACCTCTCTCTTGCCCGGGCCGCGGTCAGCGACCGCGGCTACAGGCCGCCGCGTCCGCCAGGGGTCTTGGTTTGGCCGCATTCCTCCGCCCCTTGAGAGGCGGATTCCCCTTCGCCGCGAAATGCGATAGACCAGCGGCCTCATTGAAGGATTTCAACGAAGTGCTCTATCTCTCGACGCGCGGGGAGGCGCAGAAGCTCGGCTTCTCCGACGCCCTTCTGGCGGGTCTGGCGCGCGACGGCGGCCTCTACGTCCCGGACGCCATGCCGCGCCTCCCGTCAAGCGCGATCGGAGACTTGGCCGGCTTGGCCTATGCGGAAGCCGCCTGTCGCGTCATCCTGCCCTTTGTCGGCGATGCGATGTCGGAGCCAGAGCTCGCCGCGATGACGCGCGAAACCTATGCCGGCTTCCGCCACGCCGCGACGGCCCCGCTCGTCCAAATCGGCGACAATCTCTTCGTGCTCGAACTGTTTCATGGGCCGACCTTGGCGTTCAAGGATTTCGCCATGCAATGGCTCGGCCGGGCGATGAATCGCGCGTTGAAGGCGCGCGGCGCAAGGGCGACGATCGTCGGCGCGACGTCGGGCGATACCGGCGCCGCGGCGATCGAGGCGTTCGCCGGCCAGTCGCAGACCGACATCTTCATCCTCTACCCGCATAACCGCGTCTCCGACGTGCAGCGCCGGCAGATGACGACGGTCGATCAGCCCAACGTCCATGCGATCGCCGTCGAAGGCTCGTTCGACGATTGCCAGGCGATCGTCAAAGGCCTGTTCAACGATCTTTCCTTCCGCGACGCGCATCATTTGACCGGCGTCAACTCGATCAACTGGGCGCGGATCGTCGCCCAGATCGTCTATTATTTCACCAGCGCGGCGGCGCTCGGCGCGCCGCATCGTTCGGTTTCGTTCACAACGCCGACCGGCAATTTCGGCGACATTCTCGCCGGCTGGTGCGCCAAGCGGATGGGCCTGCCGGTCAAGAGATTGGTCATCGCCACCAATGCGAACGACATCCTGGCGCGAGCCTTGGCGAGCGGCGAATACCGCGCCCGGGAGGTGATCGCGACGCAGTCGCCGTCGATGGACATCCAAGTCTCGTCGAATTTCGAGCGGCTGCTGTTCGACGCCTATGGCCGCGACGCCGCGGCTTTGCGCGGGCTGATGGCGAATTTCGCGCAATCGAAAAGCTTCGCCATCGCGCCCGGCCCGCTCAGAGCGATCCGCGACGATTTCGATGCCTTCGCCACCGACGAAGAGACCTGCGCCGAGGAAATGGCGCGAACCTATCGCGAGGCCGGCTATGCGCTCGATCCGCATAGCGCGGTCGGCGTCAATGCGGCGCGGCGCGCCTTGGCGCGCGATCCCTCGACCCCGATGATCGCGCTCGCCACCGCCCATCCCGCCAAATTCCCCGAGGCGGTCGCGCGGGCGACGGGCGCGCGGCCGGCGCTGCCGGACCATTTGAAAGGCTTGCTGGAGAAGAAGGAGCGTTTCGAGATTCTGCCGAACGATTTGGCCGCCATCCGCCAATTCATCGGCGCCCGAGCGAGGGCCGCCGCGTGAGCGTCGAGATTACGAAGCTCGATTCCGGCCTGCGGGTCGTCACCGATGCGATGCCGCAATTGCGCACCGCGTCGCTCGGCGTCTTTGTCGGCGCCGGGTCGCGCGACGAGCGGCCGCAAGAGCATGGGCTTTCGCATCTGCTCGAACACATGGCCTTCAAGGGCACGCGCCGCCGCAGCGCCCGGCAGATCGCCGAGGAGATCGAGAACGCCGGCGGCGATCTCAACGCCGAGACCAGCGTCGAGCAGACGGCCTATTTCGCCCGCGTTCTCGGCGAGGACTGCGAGCTGGCGCTCGACATTCTCTCCGACATTTTGACCGACAGCCAATTCGACGCGGCCGAGCTCGAACGCGAGAAAGGCGTCATCCTGCAGG
>DATGLU010000410.1:0-2188 GCA_035294045.1 Roseiarcus sp.
GCGCCGGCGATGATCGCGCCTTTGACGACGAGCGCGGCGGCGTCGGGCACGCCATTGGCGAGCAAGGTATAGCGCAGCAATTGAATGATCAGCGCGCCGAGCAGCGTGCCGGCGACATTGGCCTGGCCGCCGGTGAGCAACGTGCCGCCGACCGCGACCGCGGCGATCGCGTCGAGCTCCATGCCGATGCCGACGAGATTGGCGTCGCTCGACGAGTTGATCGCGACGACGATCAGGCCGGCGATTCCGGCGCAAAGCCCGCTGATCACATAGACGCGGCGCTTGACCCGGTCGACCGGCATGCCGCCGAGCCGCGCCGCCGCCTCATTGCCGCCGACCGCCAAAATCTGGCGGCCGAACAGCGTGTGCCGCAGCATCCAGGCGGCCGCCGCCACCAGAGCCAGCATCAGCAGGACCTGAAACGGCGCGCCGAAAATCCGGCCAAGGCCGATGAACTGGAAGGTCGGGTTCTTGAACACCTGCAAATTGCCGTTGGTCATCACCTGGCCAATGCCGCGCCCGGCGATGAACAGGACCAGCGTGCCGACGATCGGCTGCACGCGGAAGCGCGTGATGAACCAGCCGTTGAACAAGCCGAAAAAGCCGGTGACGACGACCGGCGCGACGAAAGCGAGGGCGACGCCGATCGCCGGATGCGCGAGCCCGAATGGACTTAAGAAGATGATCGGCGCCAGCGCGCCGGAAATCGCCATCAGCGAGCCGACCGAAAGATCGATGCCGCCGGTCGCAATGACCAGCGTCATGCCGACAGCGACGATGACGATGGTCGCGACCTGGGTGAGATTGACGTTGAGCGTCTGCCAGGAAACGAAATGCGGGGTGAAGGCGAGATTGAACAGAATCAGCAGCAGCAGGCCGGCGCCCGCGCCGTAGCGCCGCGCCCAGGCGGCGGCGTTGAAACGCCGGCTGAGGGCGGGCGTGATCGATACGCTGGTCAAAGCTTCTTCTCGGCGATGAGGCCGTCCTCGCTGCCGCCATGCGCCATGACGGCCATGATGTTGGGTTCGCTGATCGCCTCGCCGGAAAGCTCCGCCGCGGTCTCGCCCTCGCGCAGCACGAAGACGCGATCGGCGCCTTCGACGATCTCCTCGAGCTCGGACGAGATCATCAGCACGCCGAGTCCCTCGGCGGCGAGCTCGTCGATCAAGGATTGTATCTCGCCCTTGGCGCCGACATCGATGCCGCGCGTCGGCTCGTCCAGGATCAGCAGCTTGGGATTGGTGCAGAGCCAGCGCGCCAGCAGAACCTTCTGCTGGTTGCCGCCGGAAAGCTCCCTAATCTTCTGATCGACGCTCGCCGCCTTGACGCCGAGCCGCGCCATGAACTTGCCGACGATTTCGCGCTGCTTCACCTCGTCGACAATGCCGGCGCGAGTCAAGCGCGGCAGCAAGGCGAGCGTCAGGTTCTCGCCGACCGACATGTTCGGGATGACGCCGTCCCGCTTGCGGTCCTCCGAGCAATAGCCGAGACCGCGCCGGATCGCCTCGACCGGCTCTTTCGGCGCGGCGTCCTCGCCGGCGATGGCGATCCGCCCGGCGTCCGGCGGATCGGCGCCGAAGATCGCGCGCGCGACCTCGGTGCGGCCCGAGCCGAGCAGGCCGGCGAGCCCGACAATCTCGCCGGCGCGAACCGCGAGATTTGCATTCCTGACCCGGCGGCCGATCTTGAGCCCCTCGGCGCGCAGGATTTCGGCGCCGGCTTTGGCGCGGCCGCGGCTGAACGCGGTCGCGCCCTTGGCGCGCACCGCGGCGAGATCGCGGCCGAGCATCGCGGCGACGAGTTGCAGCTTGTCGAGATTGGCGAGACGGTCGACCAGGACGGTGCGCCCGTCGCGCATCACGGTGACGCGCTCGCAGACTTGGTAGAGCTCGTCGAGCCGATGGCTGACGAAAATCACCGACACGCCATCCTGCTTGAGCCGCCGGATCACGTCGAACAGGACCTCGCATTCGCGGTCGTCGAGCGAGGAGGTCGGCTCGTCCATGATGACGAGCCGCGCGGAATAGGAGACGGCGCGGGCGATGGCGACCATTTGCTGAATCGCCGTCGAGAAGGTCATCAAGGGACGGCGCACGTCGATCTCGACCGAGAAGCGGCGAAGGATGTCCGCGGCCTCGGCGTTCATGCGCCGCCAATCGATCATGCCGTAGCGTTGCGGCTCCTTGCC
>DATGLU010000411.1:0-6401 GCA_035294045.1 Roseiarcus sp.
GATCGTGATCGACGAATGCTCGATGGTCGACGCCGAGCTTGGCCGCGACCTCATGTCTTTCGGCAAGCCGATCCTGGTGCTCGGCGATCCGGCGCAGCTTCCGCCGGTGAAAGGCGGCGGCTTCTTCACCGAGGCCGCGCCCGATATGATGCTGAGCGAAATCCATCGCCAGGCCAAGGACGATCCGATCATCCGCCTCTCCGCCGAGGTGCGCGCCGGCGGCAGACTCGCTTTCGGCGAATACGGCGCGAGCCGCGTCATCCGGCGCGCCGAGATCGGGCCTGACGCGGTGCTTGCCGCCGACCAGGTTCTGGTCGGCCTCAATCGGACGCGGCGGCTCTACAACCAGCGCATCCGCGAGCTCAAGCATATCGACGGCGTCGCGCCGGCGGCCGGCGACAAGCTCGTCTGCCTGCGCAACGACCGCGCCAAGGGCTTGATCAATGGCGGCCTTTGGCGGGTCGCGGCGCTCAAGCCGCCGCGCAAGGACTTCCTACGCATGGTGCTGGCCGCCGAGGACGAGATCGGCCGCGCCAAGGTGAAGGTCGCCGTGCTCAAGCAATTCTTTGAGGGCGGCGAAGAGGCGCTGACTCCGGCGCAGCGCCGCGAGTCGGACCAATTCGATTTCGGTTATGCGCTGACCGTCCACAAGGCGCAGGGCTCGCAATGGGACGAGGTCGTCCTGTTCGACGAATCCCACGCGTTCGGCGAAAACCGCAACCGCTGGCTTTATACTGGCCTCACCCGCGCCGCCAAGCGCCTGACCGTGGTGCGCTGATCATTTCGGCGTCGACAGGCCCGAATGCAGCGCATAGGCGAGAACCGCCACGGCGACGATCAGAACCACGGCCCAGACGATATAGGACCAGCCCGAACGCTCCGCCCAGCCGCCGCGCCGCGTTCCGCCTTCCGGGCCTTGGCCGGCCAGCGTCGCTTGCGCGAGATGGCGATAGGTGGCGAGCCGGCGCTCCGTACTTTCGCCGATTATATAGGCTCTCGTCTCGGCTTCGGTCGGCGGACGGCCGACGATCTTCTGGAAATCGTTGAGCCAAGCGCGCTTGTTCTGCTTGTAGATTGAATAGGCCACGAGGCCGGAGACCTCGCCCTCGACTTTGACCAAACTGTCGAAAATCGTATTGCGCTCGGCTTCGACGGCGCCTGCCGCGGCGCTGTGGCCATTCACGATCGGTTCGGACGACGCCGCATCGGCGGCGGGCGATACCGTTACGACATTGATTTCGTCCTTTTCGACGCCTGCGCCCATGCTCTGGCTCCGTGACGCCATGTTGTTCTTGCTCCCTTCAACGCGGCCGCAAACCGGCGCCGCGGCCTTGCGCCTTAACGTCAGCCTAGGCCGGCAAGTTCAATTTGTCGATTCGTTAACCTTACGGCTGCGCCCAAATCCTCCCCTGTTCCGCGAAGCCGGAACGGGGGAGGGGACCGCGCGTCGGCGCGGTGGAGGGGGCGCGCCGGCGGTCGGGATTTGTCCTGACAGACCGGAGCCCCCCTCCACCATGCTTCGCATGGTCCCCCTCCCGCTTCGCGGGGGAGGAAAGGCGCGGGCGCCGTCGCGGCGGGACGTACTAAACCCGCCAGCGTACGGGCAGCGATTCGAGGCCGTGGAAGTGGAAGCTGTCGCGGTAGCGCGGCGGCTCGGCCAAGGCGAGGCCGGGCAGGCGCTCGAACAGGATCGGCAAGACAATCTCCAGTTCGAGCCGCGCCAAGGGCGCGCCGACGCAGAAATGGATGCCGCCGCCAAAGGCGACATGCGGATTGGGCGCACGGCTCGGCGCAAGACGGTCGGGCTCGGGGAAGCGCTCCGGGTCGCGGTTCGCGGCGCCGAGCAGCAACCCGACCTCGTCGCCTTTCTTCAGGCTTACGCCTTCATAGTCGAGGTCTTCGAGCGCGTAGCGGGTGAAGAGATGGAGGGGCGAATCAAAGCGCAGCAACTCCTCGACCAGCGGCGCTGCGGGCCGTTCCGGCCTGACGCCGTTTTCGAGCAGCGCCTTCACGCCGTTGCCGATCCCATGCACCGTCGCCTCGTGGCCGGCGTTGAGCAGCAGAATGCAGGTCGCGATCAACTCGTCCTGGCTGAGCTTGCCGCCGGCCTCCTCGGCCTCGATCAAGCGGCTGATGAGGTCGTCGGCGCGGCGCGCCCGCCGCTCCTCGACATAGGCGGCGAGGAAGGCCGAAAATTCCTGCGACGCGGCGGCGGCGTTTTCCTCGGCCTCGCGGGTCACGCCGAATTGGTACATCGCCACCATGCGATGCGACCAATCGAGCAATTGACGCCACATGGCGGCGGGGACGCCGAGCAGCTCGGCGATCACGACGACCGGAATTTGGGTGGCGAAGTCGGCGAGCAGGTCGGCCGAGCCGCGCGCCGCAAAACCGTCGATGAGCTGATGGGCCAAGGCGGCGATGCGCGGGCCGAGCCGCTCGACCTGGCGCGACACGAAGGCGCGGTTGACGAGATTGCGCAGCCGCGTGTGCTCGGGCGGCTCCAATTCAAGCAGCGAATGGCGCTCGACATCCAGAAACGGCTTCAGATGCGCGGCAGGCGCTGGCCAGCCGAGCTTCTCGCGGCTCGCGACATGCAGAATCTGCCGGCCGAAGCGGCGGTCGCGCAGCAAGGCGCTGACGTCGCGATGGCGCGCGAAGCACCAGAAGCCGTAATCCTCCCAGAAGAAGACCGGCGCCGCGTCGCGGATCGCATGGTACGCGGGATAGGGGTCGTTGAAGAAGGCCGGATCGCGCGGGTTGACCGAGACGCGGCGGCGAGGAGCGTCGACGGAGAGATTCATGTCAACGATACGCGCACGAATACCCTCGCCCCGCGTAGCGGGGAGAGGGTGGCGGCGAAGCCGCCGGGTGAGGGCTGGCGCTGAGCTTGCCGATGAGCCTTCGTACGGCGCGCGCCTTCAGAGTCTTGCGCTGCCCCTCATCCGGCGCTTCGCGCCACCTTCTCCCCGCAATGCGGGGAGAAGGGAATAATTCCCTACAGCAGTCCATAGGCCGCCTCGACCAGGTACGGGCCGCCGCCGGTCGAGGCGCGCGAGGAGAACAGCACGAACCGTTTCGCCTCGAATTGCCGCGAGGGGAAAAAGCCGCGCGAGGTCAAATAGTCCGCGACCGCATGGATCGAGGTCTGGCGCAGCCGCGCCAAAGTGACATGCGGGGTATATTTCCGCGGCTCCGGCTCAAGCCCGACGCGGCGCAGCTTGCGCTCCTGGTCGGCCTGCAATTCGACCAGCGGCGGGGTCGGCTTCACCTTGGCGACGATGGCGCGCGGCTTGTCGGCGCCGAACCAGCTCAGCCCGTCCAGCGTCACGGTGAAGGACGGGCGATGAATCTCGTCCAGAATCGCGGCGGCTTCGCCGGCGGTGCGATCGTCGATGTCGCCGATGAAGCGCAAAGTGATGTGGTAATTCTCGACATCCACCCAGCGCGCGCCGGCGACGCCGCCGCGCAGCATCGCCAGATCCGCCGCGATGTCGGGAGGGATTTCGAGGCCGGTGAACAGGCGGGGCATTTTTAAGAACGCCTTTTGACGGCCGAAGGCCAAAGTTTTTTGGAGCGATCAAGAGCCGCGATCCGCGACTCCGGCGCGGCGGCCTGCCGCCGCGCCGCCGCCCGGAACCGATCGGTCAGTGGAAGAAATAGGCGAGGCCGACCCTGAGGCTGTCGTCGGTCCGCCGCTGCGCGCAGCAGGTCACGCTGTCGAGATGGGTCTGATCGTTCGAGAAGGAGCGTGAATAGAGATATTCCGCCCGCACCGCGAGGCGCTCGGTCAGCATGTAATCGGCGCCGAGGCCAACCGTCCAAGCCCAAGCCGGGACGAGGCCCTGGTTGGCGCCGGTCGCGACATCGATCTGCCGGCTCGCGCCATAGCCGATTCCGGCGGCGAAGAAAGGCAGGAAGCGGCCGATCGCATAGCCGGCGCGGCCGCGGAAATCGCTCTGGAAATAGTCGCGATAATTGGTCGTCGCGGCGCCGGGCTGCGGGCCGTGGCCGGAAATGTCGGCGAGCATCGTCGCGCCCTCGATGCCGAGCACCGCGTCGCCGAACATCCAGTTGTGGCCCGAATAGACGCCGCCGATCGGGCCGCTGGCGCCGAATTTCGTGCTCGCGCCGAGTCCGGTCGTGGTCAGCGAATCCCAGGCGCCGCCGCCGATCACGCCGAAATAATCGCCCGACCAGTCGATCTTGTCGGGCGCGGCGGGCGGCCGCCACGTCTCGCCGAAGCGCGAGATCAGCGCGACGCGGAACGTATGGTCCGAGATATTGGTGCGCATCACCGGACCATTGAGATTGAAATTGGTCGCCGGATAGCCGTCATAGAGATATTCGCCGCGCAGAATCGACGGGCCGAGGATCGGCAGGTCGATTTTGGCGTCGACGCCGGCGCCGATCGTCCAGCCGACGCGGCTCTTCGTGTCGCCGTCGAAGGTCAAGGCGCCGCGCTGGAATTGCTCGCTGCGGCCATAGGCGAGACCGCCGGCGATGAACGGCATGAAGGCGCCGAGATCGTAGCCGAGCCGGGCGCGGCCATGCAGCGCGTAGATGTTCTCGACTTCGTTGGCGACGAAACCGGGCGCGGCGGCGAATTTGCGCTCGGCGCTGTTCGTGCCGATATCGCCTTCAAGGCCGTAGACGACGGCGCCGGTCTGCCAATTGTAGCCGGCGAGCGCGCCGGTGGTGAGGCCGGTCCCCGACCCCGTAAAGGAGGCCGAACCGGCTTCGCGAGTCGTGTAGACGCCGACCGTCGCGCCGACGAACGAGCCGGCGTAGAAGCCGCGCCAATCCGCCGCCGGAATCGGCGAAAAAATCGCCGGGGCAGGCTTGGAGGTCGGAAGGTCGGCGGCGAAGGCGCGCAAAGGAGCGAAGGCGGAAAGGCTAAGAAGCAAAAAGTAACGCCGCATTCGATCTGATCCCCGACTCGGGCAAGCGGACGCATCCGTCTTGCGCTTGATCTTAGCCCCGCCCAGTCTCAATGTAACCGCTTCTCGTCGCCAAATCGCCAATGGCGCAGTTTCGACTCTGCCTCATAACGAGACCGACTTCCGGCCGCTTCGTCAACTCCCCCGTTTTTCGGCCAAAGCCGCCGCGATGCGCAGCTCCATCTCGTCGGCGAGCGATTTGGCCAGCCTGATCTCCGCATCGCGCGAAGCGCGCAGATTGGCGAAACGGTTCATCGAGAGATCGTAGACCGCCGAGGAGACCGCCTCGCTCGACAGGATCGGGGCGCCGCCGCCGACCGGCGTCAGGACATAGACGGCTTTGATCGTCAGGGTGGCGGCGTCGGCAGCGCCGATCTGGGATTCGATGGTCGGCGTCGTGGTCGTCTCGGTCGTGGTCACGCTCAAACGGTATTTGGGCGGCGGCGATGTCCCCGTGCCATTGAAATTGAAGATCAAATCGTTGCGCAGGTAATGGCCGACGCGGTCCTGGCGGGCGATTTCCGGATCGAGGCCGAGCGCGTTCGGCTTGACGCCGGGCTTGGGCGGATTGACCTCGGCGATCTGGATCGCCCGCATGTCCTCGACCAGGCCGGGATGCGCCGCCTCGCCGTAAAGCGGCTGAAAGCAGCCGCCGAGAGAGGCCGCGATCGCCATCGCCCCGGCGATGCGGGCGGCGTCAGACCACCACATTGACGATCCTTTGCGGCACGACGATCACCTTTTTGGCCGGCTTATTATCCATGGCCCGCCGGACGGCGTCGAGAGCCAGGGCGGCGGCCTCCACCGCCTTGGCGTCCGCCTCGCGGGCGATGGTCAAATCGGCGCGCTTGCGGCCGTTGACCTGCACGGGCAGGGTGATCGTATCAGTGACGATGAGCGCGCGGTCGCAGACCGGCCAAGGCGATTCCGCGATCAGCTTGTCGTGACCGAGGACCTCCCAGCATTCCTCCGCGAGATGCGGCATCATCGGCGCGAAGAGCTGGATGAGAATGTCGCCGGCTTCGGCGAAGGCGAAGCGCAGATCGTCGGCGACCGGCGCCTGCTCGATCGCGCCGACTGCCGAGGCGAGCGCGTTGCCGAGCTCGTAGATCGCCGCGATGCAGACGTTGAAGCGCAGCTTTTCGATATCGTCCTCGACCCGGGCGAGAGCGCCATGGGCGGCGCGCCGGATCTCCAGCGCTCTGGGCGAGAAAGCCGCGGGCTTGGCCGGCCGGCTCGCTCCGACGATGCGCTCGATCTCGCAGGTTAGCCGCCACAGCCGCTGCGCCTGGCGCGCCGCGCCTTGCACGCCCGCCTCCGACCAGATCACGTCGCGGTCGGGCGGCGAATCGGACAGCATGAACCAGCGCGCCGTGTCGGCGCCGTAGGTCGCGATAATATCGTCGGGGTCGACCGTGTTGCGCTTCGACTTCGACATTTTCTCGATCGGGCCGATTTCGA
>DATGLU010000412.1:0-2344 GCA_035294045.1 Roseiarcus sp.
AAAATGATCGCCAAGCGGATCGAGACCAACCGCGCCAAGCTCGACAACCCGAACAAGCCGATCGGCGTATTCATGCTGTGCGGCCCGTCCGGCGTCGGCAAGACCGAGACCGCTCTGGCGCTTGCCGAGACGCTCTATGGCGGCGAGCAGAACATGATCACGATCAACATGTCGGAATTCCAGGAGGCGCATACCGTCTCGACCCTGAAAGGCGCGCCCCCCGGCTATGTCGGCTATGGCGAGGGCGGAAGGCTCACCGAGGCGGTGCGGCGGCGGCCCTATAGCGTGATCCTGCTCGACGAAGTCGAGAAAGCCCATCCCGACGTGCACGAAATCTTCTTCCAGGTCTTCGACAAGGGCGTGATGGAGGACGGCACTGGCCGGCGCATCGACTTCAAGAACACGCTGATCATCCTGACTTCGAATGTCGGCACCGACACGATCATGGAGGCGGCGAAAGGCCCGATGGCCGACGATCCGGAAAAGCTCGCCGCCGCGCTGCGGCCTGACCTGCTCAACGTATTTCCGCCGGCTTTGCTTGGCCGCATCGTGACGATCCCCTATTACCCGCTGTCGCCGGCCATGCTCGGCGGCATCGTCAGGCTGCAGCTCGAACGGATCGGCAAGCGCATCGAAGACAATCACGGCGCGAAATTCGTCTACGACCAGGCGGTGGTCGATCATATCGTGTCGCTCTGCAACGACCCGGATTCCGGCGGCCGGGTGATCGACAACATCATCACCAACACGATCCTGCCGTCCCTGTCGCGCGAAATTTTGAGCCGATCGCTGGCGCGCGAGGCGATCAGCCAAGCGAAGACGACGATCGCCGACGGCGGCTTCGCCTATGAGGTGACGTGAGCCCGCGGCCGTCAGTGCGAGCGCAGCGAAACAATCCACTCATAAGGCGGCGCAGCCCTACGAATGGATTGCTTCGCTTCGCTCGCAATGACGGGGCGGCTCTGTTTAACGAATGTACCGTGGAGAGGACGCCATGGCCAATCGGTTCGAACAGGTCGACGATATCCAGCCGGACGCGATCAGCATCGTGCTCGAGCAGCGCGGCGACGGCCAGTGGGCCAAGGTGCACTGCCCGATGACCGCGTCGCCGGCGTTGAGCGCCGACAAAATCAGCGAGAGCCTGCCGCCCAAAGACGCGCTGTCCGGCGCGGTCAAGCTCGCCAATCACTTGAAGCTGGCGATCGTCGTCGTCGATCCCGACTCGATCTGGAAACGCGAATGGGGCGAGCTTTACCGTTGGAGCCCCGACGAAGAGGCGTCGTGACCGCGCGGCTTTTGCAAAAGAGGGACGTTTCGATTGCGCTCCTTGGGCTGCTCGCGGCGCTCGCCGCGTCGCCGGCCAAGGCCGATTTGCACGTCTGCAACCGGACGAAGTATCTCCTCAACATCGCGGTCGGCTATGTCGATGGCGAGGACTTCGCCACCGAAGGATGGTGGTCGGTCACGCCCAATTCCTGCGCCACGCCGATCAAGCGGCCGCTCGCCGGACGCTATGTCTATCTCTACGCGACCGATGTCGACGCCGCCGACGTCCTGCAAGGGACGGTCTCGATGTGCATCGGCCGGCGCAAATTCAAGATTGCGGGCATTGCCGATTGCTGGCGGCGCGGCCTTCAGGCGGTGAACTTCCAGGAGATCGACACGCTGAACGCATCCGATTGGACGGTCTTCCTGAACGACGCGTCGCAATAGCCGCGGCGCCGGCTTGCCATCGCCGGGCGACGCCGCTCTTTCCTTCATCAGTCTAGATTTGAGCGACAATCCCAAATCAAAGCTTAGCATTCGACGGAGGCGGCTAGCGCCCCGCGCCTGGCAGGCTCGCCCGGAACAACGCGTTGAGCGCTTCGACGATGGCGAGGGCCTTCTCGCCGCTTTTGAGGCCTTCGTTCAGCCGTACCGACGCGGCCGATTGGAAGCTCATATAGCCGTTATGGCGCGGCCGCAGCCAGGCGCCGTCCAGCGTGGCGCGGGTCGCCTGATAAAAGTCCGCCGCGCGTTGGTTGATCTCAGGATCGCGCCAGGCGGCCGAATGGCCGGGCTGGCCGCCGGACGCGGCATAGGGGCCTATTTGTACCGGGCCGCTCGCCACCCAATAGGCGAAATCGGTCGCCGCCTCGATTGCGTTGGAGAAAGCGGAGACGGCGATGCCGGTGCCGCCAAGAGTCGAGCCGATCGGCCCGAGCGAGCCGGCGATTGGAATGTCGGCGGCGCGGACGCGCGCCGGCCGAAAGCCTTCTTGCGCGTAGCTCACATAGCCATAGACCAACGGCGCGCAGGCGATGCGCGCCTCGCTTTGCGCCATGCGCTCGAGAACGGCGATCGG
>DATGLU010000413.1:0-2408 GCA_035294045.1 Roseiarcus sp.
GTCGATCCGCTTCGGCGGCATCGTCGCGTTGGACGGCGTTTCCTTCCAGGTCGAAGCCGGGAAGATTTGCGGCTTGATCGGGCCGAACGGCGCCGGCAAGACCACGCTCTTCAATTGCCTGTCGCGCCTCTATAACCCGCAACGCGGCGAAATCCGGTTCGACGGCCACTCCTTGAAAGGTGTCGCCAAGCATCGCATCGCCGAGCTCGGCATCGGCCGCACCTTCCAGAATCTCGCGCTTTTCGGCACGATGACCGTGCTGGAAAACGTGATGATCGGCAGCCACCCCGTCGCGCGTGGCGGCTTCCTCGCCAACGGGCTCGGCGCGCCGGCCGCCAAGCGCCAGGAGCGCGCCATCCGCGAGCGCGCATTGGCGCTTCTCGATGAGTTCGCCTTGGGCGATCTTGCCAAAGTCCGGGCGGCCGATCTGCCCTTCGGCACGCGCAAGCGCGTCGAATTGGCGCGCGCCTTGGCGCTCGAGCCCAAGCTCCTGCTGCTCGACGAGCCGGCGGCCGGCCTCAATCACGAAGAGGTCGACGCTTTGCGCGCCGAGATTCAGGCGATCCGCGACCGGCGCGGCGTCACCGTTCTGCTGGTCGAGCATCACATGAACCTCGTCATGCGAGTCTCCGACCAGGTCGTGGCGCTCGATTTCGGCCGGGTCATCGCCGATGGGCCGCCGGCCGAGGTGCGCCAGAACCGCGAAGTGATCCGCGCCTATCTCGGAGACGCGGCGTGACGGCGGCCCTGCTCGAGACGCGCGGGCTCAACGCCTTTTATGGCGCGACGCAGGTCCTTTACGGCGTCGATCTTTCCGTCGCGGCCGGCGGCATCACCGCTTTGCTCGGCGCCAACGGCGCCGGCAAGACGACGCTGCTGCGCGCGCTCTGCGCCATGACGCGGCGCGAAGGCGCGATTCTTTTCGACGGCCAGCCGTTCCATCCGCGCGAAGCGGAGGATGCGGCGCGCTCCGGCATCGCTCATGTTCCGGACGGACGCGGCACATTCCTCGATCTCACGGTCGAGCAAAATCTCCGGCTCGGCGCCTATATCCGCAAGGATCGCGAGGAAGTCGCGCGGGACTTGGAGCGCGCCTTCGTCTACTTTCCGCGCCTGAAGGAACGTCGCGAGCAGCAGGCCGGAACTCTTTCGGGCGGCGAGCAGCAGATGCTGGCGATCTCGCGCGCGCTGATGCTGCGGCCAAGGCTATTGTTGCTGGACGAGCCGTCCTTCGGCCTCGCGCCGCTCGTGGTCAAGGACATTTTCGCCATCCTTCGCGCGATCAACCGGGAGGAGGGCGTCAGCATGCTGATGGTCGAGCAGAACGCCAGCCTCGCTCTGGCGCTGGCCGATCATGCTTTCCTCATCGAGACCGGCCGCGTGGTGATCGGCGGGACGGCGGAAGACCTGCGCGCCGACGAAGCCGTCCGGCGCGTCTATCTCGGCTATTAGGGCGGAGTTCGTTTGGATGAAGCGGACATGACCAGCGCCGCGGCTTACCTTCATCCGGCCCTTCGGGCCACCTTCTCCCGCAAGCGGGAGAAGGTTGTAGCCGCGGTCGGCGACCGCGGCTACAGCGCAGCGCTCGGCGCGCCCCCTCTCCCGCTTGCGGGAGAGGGCTGGGGTGAGGGCGAGCCGCAGACGCTGGTCAGACGGCGCACCCTCTAGGAGCGATCATGGCTGCGCTGATCCATCAGATCCTTTCCGGCCTGGCGATGGGCAGCGTCTATGCCTGCGTCGCCTTGGCGATCGTGATGATCTATCAGGCGACCCACCTGGTGAATTTCGCGCAGGGCAATATGGCGATGTTCTCGACCTATATCGCCTGGGCCCTGATCAATGCCGGCGTCCCGTACTGGATCGCCTTCTTCCTGACGATCGCATTCTCTTTCGTCTTCGGCATGGCGATCGAGCGCTTCGTCATCCGGCAATTCGACGGCGCGCCGGTTCTGACCGTGGTCATCGTGTTCATCGGCCTGCTGGTCATCCTCAGCAGCGTCGCCGGCTGGCTCTTCTCCTATACGATCAAGAGCTTCGACAGCCCGTTCCCGGCCAATGCAAGCTTTGGCGGCTATATCTCGCCGCACGAATTGGGCTCGATCGGCGTTGTTCTGGCGGTGCTGGCGCTGGTCTACGCCTTCTTCCGCTTCACGCCGCTCGGCCTTGCGATGCGCGCGGCGGCGCAAAATCCCATCTCGGCGCGGCTCGTCGGCATCAGGGTTCATCGCATGCTGGCCATCGGCTGGGGCCTCGCCGCGGCGATCGGCGCCGTCGCCGGCATGATGGCCGCGCCGATCGTCTATCTCGATCCGAACATGATGCTCGGCATTTTGCTCTATGGCTTCGCCGCCGCGCTGCTCGGCGGCATCGACAATCCCTGGGGCGCCGCGCTGGGCGGGTTCATTGTC
>DATGLU010000414.1:0-4211 GCA_035294045.1 Roseiarcus sp.
CATGAAGACGATGGCGAGCGCCTCGAACCCTTTCGCCTTGGCGGCTTCGAGGTCGCGGCGAACCGCGTCGAGATCGGGCGCCTTCTCGACCGCGCCGTCGGCGAGGATGCGCTCGTCGACCTCCAGCACGTCGGCATAGAGTTGCTCCGGCTTGACGATGTTGCGCGCGAAGATTTTCGGCCGCGCCTGGTAGCCGATTTCGAGCGCGTCGCGGAAGCCGCGCGTCGTGACGAGCAGCGTCCGCTCGCCCTTGCGCTCGAGCAGGGCGTTGGTCGCGACCGTCGTGCCCATCTTGACCGCGCCGATCGCGCCGGTCGGGATCGGGGCGCCGGCTTCGAGCCCGAGCAGATCGCGGATCGCCTGGACCGCCGCATCGCCATAGGCCGGGCTTTCCGACAGGAGCTTGCGCGTATGGAGCCGGCCGCGCGGATCGCGGCCGATCACGTCGGTGAACGTGCCGCCCCTGTCCACCCAGAAGTCCCACGCGCCCGCGGCGCCTTTCGCGTGAACGCTGCTTTTCGCCACGCGTGCCCCCTTTGCAGACCCCGTCATTGCGAGCGAAGCGAAGCAACCCATTCGTAGAGCGACGCCCTACGAATGGGTTGCCTCGTTGCTTCGCTCCCCGCAATGACCACCGTCAAATTGACAATGTCAGCAATTTATCGATAAGTTATCAGCAAAGCAAGGCAAGGAAGCATGGCGAAATCGGCGGCGGCGCCCCAGGAGCCGCGCGGGGTCGGCCCGATCGTCTCTTCGGCGCATCTCGCGGAAGGGGCGAGCCCGGCTTTATCGGAATTCGAATTCGGTCTGATCCTGGCGAGCCACGCCTTCTTGCGCTGGATCGTCCGCGGCATGAACGCCGCCGGCTATCCCGATCTCTCGACGATCGATGTGATGGTCTTGCATTCGGTCGCCCATCGCGAGCGGCGCAAGCGCCAGGCCGACATTTGCCTGGTGCTCAATATCGAGGACACCCATCTCGTCGCCTACGCGATCAAGAAATTGGAGCGCCTTGGCCTCGTGACCAGCGAGATCGTCGCCAAGGAAAAGCTGGTCTCGGTCACCGAGCGCGGCGAAGCGGCCTGCCGCGCCTATCGCCAAATCCGCGAGCGCTTGCTGGTCGAGCCGGTCAAGGCGATGGGGTTCGAGGAGAGCCGGCTGTCGAAGCTCGCCGCCCGCCTGCGCGCCCTGTCCGGCCATTACGATCAAGCCGCCCGCGCCGCGGCGAGCTTATAGCGCTCTCATCTTGCCACGGCGCCCCGAAACATTTCCGGTCGAACCTTCGGGGCGTCCGAGCCGCCGATGCCGGCGCAGCGCTACGATCAATTGCGCGCCGAGCAGGTCTCCGCGATCGGCGTCATCATCGCTACATCCGTCCTGCCGCTCCTGCTGTTCCAAGCGTACCATCATCTGAAGCCGGCCGCGGCGGAATGGCGGCCTGAGGCCGTTGCGGCTTGTGCGAGCTTGGCGGAATCGCTCGAGAAGACGGCGTCGATCACGACGGCCGCGCTCGACATCGCGATCCGCGATCCGACGATCGCCAACACGATGCGACTGGCGACGCCGGATCAAATCCTGTGGTTCGACAACGTATCGTCGCGGCCGGTCCGCGGCGTCAACGTTCAGTTCTACCAGCCGGGCGGCGATTTCTTCCTCGATGTCGATGATCGGTTCATCCAGACGGACAGCTACATCGCGCAATACGACGCCGCCGCTGCGGTCCAGCGGGCCTATCAGGGCGGGTTCCTCAACGGGCCGAGCTTCGTGCGCGATTTCGACCGGCTCGGCCGGTCGGGCGAGCAGGGCGCCGCCAGCGAGATCCCGGACGACGGGTCGATCTGGTATTTTCCAGTCGACGATTTCGACGCATCTCGCCGCGATGAGCGCGCACCTGGTGAGCAAGATCGGCCCAGGCCCGGCGGTCAATCTCGACGGCCTCGCCGCAGCGAGCGGCTATAAGGACGGCGAGCAAAAAGCGCCGCACCCCGCCGGCCCGCAGTCAGGCGTGGGCTGGCGCCGAGAGGCGGCGCAAGCGATCGATGACGCCGAGGCTGAAAAGGTGAGCATAGATATGCGCCAGCCAGCCTTCGGCGCGCAGCCGGAGGAAATCCTGGTCGGATAGAGCGTTGAGCCGCGTTTCGTCGATCGTCATGAAGCCGTGCAGCGCGTTGCTCGATCCAGGCTCCGGCCGCATCTCGATTGTGACGCCGCGCAGGAGCTGCAGCGCGTTGATCGTTTCGAGGAACGCCTCGGTTCTCTTCGCCGCCGCGTAATAGCTTTCGGTGAGCTTGGCGAATTCCTGGAGGACCGGCGTCTCGGCGCCCTCTTCGGAGAACAGCCGGTCGCCAGCGCCGTTTTGTCGCAGGCCCTCATGCTTTTCGTCGACGCAGATAATCGGCGAGCCGTTTTCCGGCGTGCCCAGCATGAACGGGTAGCGGCGCACGAAAGCCGGCACATAGCCCTCGGCCCATTTGCCGTCCTTGTCGACATAGAGGTTCTGTCCGGTTCGCGCGCCGACCAGAAAGACCGGCGAAGGATGCGGCGAAGAGGGAAGAAAGACGATCGGCAGAAACCGGGACGCCATGGCGAATTCGTCGACCACCGCCGGGATCATGTGAGACTTCGCCGCGAACGCGAACGGCCTTTGGTTTTGAACCAGGCGAAGCTTGCGGTGACGCTCTCGATCGAGGGGAACGATGCTTTGATAGAAAAGAGGTGCGTCAGCCATCAGCTTCATTCGCTTTCTAAAGAGACCGCGGACGATAACGCGCCGCCGTTCGTGCGATCAATAGGAGCGGTTGAGAATCATTAATGATCCCAGCGACGATCCCTCTTTTTTCTTGTCGCAAACGCGGCGATCTGCTTTTGATGAGTCGGGAGGCCTCTTCGCGCCTTGCGCAACCGGCCCTCTTAAAACAATGAGCCCCAGCGGCGCTTCCGCGGCTGAGAAAGCAAAAGGGGTTTCGCCGGCAGCCTTAACAGGCGCCGGTTCGTGGGGTCGGTGGGTCATGAGCGTGACAATGAGAATGCGGAGGCCCGCGCTGCTGCTGTTCGCGGCGGCAGGGCTCGCGGCGTGGACGGGCGTCGTCATGGACGCCGCCTTGGCCGAGACGCCAGCGCCGAATGCCGGCGTCGCGTCGCCTCAGCCGATGCCGGGGTCGACGCCCGTCGCCGAGCCAAGCGAGTCGCGCAAGCTTGAATTGACCGGCTTTCGCTCCGCGCTTTTCGGCATGTCCGAGGCGGAAGTGCGTGGCGCCATCTTGAAGGATTTCGGCGTCGCGACGGCAAGCGCCGCCAAGGCGTCGCAAAACGCCGCCGAGCGCACGCAAGTCCTCACGATCAAGGCGCCGGACGTTTTGGCGGACGGCGGGACCGCCGAAGTCTCCTATGTCTTCGGCTACAAGACAAAGAAGCTCATCCAGATCGGCGTGCTGTGGTCCAAGGCGACCGACGAGAAGATGACGGCGGAGCGCCTAGTTTCCAACGCCGATGCGCTGCGCGCCTATTTCCTCACCGCCGGCTACGAGCCGCAGACGATCGCTCAGAATCTCGCCGTGCCCAATGGCGTCTTGATGTTTCGCGGCAGCGACGCCGCCGGCCATACGACGCTGTTGCTCCTGCATGGGGTGGCGCATGAAAAGCCGTCGCATGAATTTTCTCCGACGGCGTTGAGCTTGTTCTATGTGGCGGACGTGAAGAATCCCGACGTTTTCAAGGTGCAGCCGGGCAAGTTCTGATCGAAACGCCTGATCGGGCGCAAAGCGGGGAGGCTTTCCTTGAGCGGGGCTGCGGGGCGCGTGCAAAAGCTGATTGGCGCGGCCGCTTTTGCCGGCGCGGCGATGGCGCCGCTTTCGGTCGCGGCGCAAACGCCGCCGCCGCCCAATCCCGGGCTGATCTCCAATCAGAACCAGCAGAACCGCGAGCAATTGGAGCAGCAGAACGCGCTGCCGCAAGGCCCGGCGGTGCTGGCGCCGCGTCCCTATCAAAGCCCGGTGGGCCCGGCGGGCGGGCCGACCTTCGTCCTGCGCGGCGTCAATGTCGAAGCGTCGCATTTCCTGTCGAAGCGCGAGATCGACGCGATCACCGGCCAATATATCGGCAAGCGCGTCGACATATCCGCCGTCCAGAGGATGGTGAAGGAGATCAACGATCTCTACGCCGCGCGCGGCATCGTCACCGCCGCCGCCTATCTGCCGCCGCAGAAGCTGAAA
>DATGLU010000415.1:0-4166 GCA_035294045.1 Roseiarcus sp.
TCAGGCGACCGAGGAAAAGATCATGTATGCGGCGGTGCATTGACCGCCATGAAGCTCAATCTTGAAGCGAGAGGCGCCTCACGCGAGGATCGCGCTCAGCCGCAATGCCACGTGCATTTCGAGAGCCTTGACCGGATCGTCCCAGCCCCCGGTGATCTGCCGAAGCGCATCGAGGCGCTGGCGGACCGTATTGATATGGAGTCCCAACGCGTCCGCGGTCCGCTTGATATTGTGCTGAGCGTCGAAATAAACCAGCAATGTCCGCTTGAGCTCGTCCTTCTGGCGCGGCGCCTGCTGGGCTATCTGACTGAGCACATGATCGGCGTAGGCGGCGATCCGGCTCGCGTCATTGGCCTCGAAGAGCTTCGCGAAGATATTGACCTCGTGCTGACTGACAAAGCGGTCCAATGTCTTCATCTTGCGCAAGACTTGCAGCGCATTGTTGATGCGCGAAAAATGGGCGGCCGCCTGCGTCATATCGCCGAACGGCTCAGACAAGATTCCCCCGGCCGTCCATGCCTCCCGTCTCTTGGCCAATTTTTGCAGGAAGGCCTGGACCGCCGGCAGCGGGCCGACTGCGAGATAGGCGTCTTCAACGAGATCGACCAGAATGCTCAAACCCGCGGCGCATTCGCGTATGCGGGCCGTTTGAGAGGTTCGATCAATCCCTGATATCGCGGTCAGGGCGAGCTGGACAGGCTGGTCGGCGCGCAAGCCGAGGCGATCGCGCACGGTCGAGATTGTCAAGGGGTCGGGCGGCGTCACCAGGACGAGGTGGCGAAGAAGCGTCGAGGAGGCGATCAGCTTCTCCGTCTCCCGCCTTTCGTTCCAGAGCTTTGCGATCGACAGAGCCACGGCGTTGCGTTCAAGATTGCGTATCTCGATCGCATCGAGCTCTCCAAGATGGCAGACAACGAGACTGTCGCGGCGCCCATTGCCGCCATGCAGGGCGATCGTCCGGCATTGCTCGTCGCCGCGCTCGAGCATGATGACGGAGCGGCCGGTACGCCTCGACTGGGCGTTCGCGTTGATCAGCATTACAAGGTCGATTTGTCCCGCCCTGATCTCGTCGGCAAGGACGCTGTTGTAGGCGCTGCTTACGGATTCGTCGTGAATCTTGAACTCGTCGTCGTACAAAAAGACCGCCCCGCCGATCCGGTTCGACATTTTCTCCAAGAACTGGTGAATGTCTGCGCCTGAAGCGAGAAGATCCGTCATTTCGTCATGCGCGGCCGCCGACGCCTCCACGCGCTGAATGTGCTCGATCAGCGCATTGCGGTTGCGCTGCGCTTCGTCGAGCGCTTCCGAAAGCATGGCGAAAGCGTTGGCGTTGCGCATCGCGACGCCCGCATGCAGCGCAAAAGTGCCGAGGACCGACGTCTCCCGGCCGCTAAGCTTGCGCGCATATCGGTTGGCGACGAACAGAAAGCCATGAACCTTGTTCTCCCAAAGAATGGGAAAGCCCGCGAGAGACTTGATCTTTTCAGTTTGGAAGACGCTGTCGAGATGCGGGACATGAGGAAACCTCTGATCGCTCAGATAATCCGGCGTTTCGAAGAAGCTTTTCGAGTTCATCACCAGGCTGACAGCGCCGCGATCGATCGGGCTCGTCATCTTCGCCGTCGCGGGCGAGAGATGGCCGTCGGCGATCACCACGCGGAAAATTCCGGTCTCGTTGTCGAGGACGGTCACCCAGGCGACATCCGCGCCGACGAGATTGCGCGCCCGGACGACGGTCGTCCGCAGCAAATCCTGCAGGCTCAGCGTTCTGGAGAGATCATGCGTCGTGTCGATCAGAAAATTCAAGCCGCGCTCCGAAAGCGCGTTGTCCCTCAGAACCTGACGAATTGCAGAGACTTGCCGGCGAAAATCCTCGAAACCCGCCGCGTCGTCGTCGCCTTGAGAAGTCCGCTTCAGAACCTCGACCAAGCCGTCGAATTCGCCGTCGTTCGCGCCAAGCGCGACCTTCTCCAGCAGCATCGCGGCGGCTCTTAGAAAACTCGCAGACACCCGCTCGCTCCCGGGACGGCCTGGATTGCAAAGGCTTCGTTGTCGAGGTGGGAAGATTGGCGCGGCGGTTCGGCGGAAGCAATGCCCCGCGGCGTTCGGCTAGTGAATCGCCGCCTGCAAAATCTTTTCCGCGCTCGCTTCCGATCGCGCGAACTCGGCGGCGATCGTCCCGCTTTTCGCGACCAGGATACGGTCGGACAAATCCAGGATTTCCGGCAGATAGGACGAGATCACCACGACGCCCGCGCCGGACTCCGCTAAATCTCTGATGATTTTGTGAATTTCCGCGACTGCGCCGACGTCCACGCCGCGCGTCGGCTCGTCGAAAATCACGAGCCGCGGCTCCTGCGCCAGCGATTTGGCGATGACGACCTTCTGCTGGTTTCCGCCGGAAAGATGGAGCGCGGGCTGGTCCGCGCCGATGCTGCGGATCGAGAGCCTGTCCGCCCAACCTTGGGCCGTCGAACGCATCTTGCGCAGCGGCGCCGCCCATCGGCCGCGGCCGAATTTGGCGAGCCACCCGAGGCCGATATTCTCGGCGATCCCGAGCGTTTCGAAGAAGCCGTCGAGTTTGCGGTCTTCGCTGACATAGGCGACGCCGTCCGCCACCGCCTGCGTCGGCGCGCTATAGCGCACCTCTCGTCCATTCAGCCAGATTCGGCCGCCGCCAAAATTGCGCTTTGTGTGGCCGATGACGACCTTGGCCGCTTCGCTTCGGCCGGAGCCGATAAGGCCGGCGATTCCGGTGACCTCGCCGGGAAATACGGAAAAGGACATATTGTTGACCATCGCGCCCATGCGAAGATTTTCGACCTGGAGGACGGGCGCGGCGGTTGACGCCGCGCGCTTCGCCGCCAAACGGCGCTGCCGCTCGGCGAGATTGTCTCCGATCATGTGCTTGATGAGAGTGACCCGGTCGAATCCCGCAGCGGGGCCGGTGACGACCAGCCGGCCATTGCGCAATACGGTGATCCGATCGGCGTAAGTGAGCGCCTCCTCCAGCGCGTGCGAGATGAAGATCATCGCCACGCCCCGCTTGCGCAGCGCCTTCATTAAATCGAACAGATGCTTGGCCTCTTCCGGCGTCAGCGCGGCGGTGGGCTCGTCGAAAATGATCACCCTGGCTTCATTGAGCACCGCGCGGGCGATCTCGACCATCTGCCGTTTGGCGGCGGAGAGCGTGCCGGCCAGTTGCGATGGATCGACGTTGAAATTCAGGCGCTGAAGCGCTTGGCGCGCAATGTTTCTCACCCGCCGCACCGAGTTGAAGGCGCGCTCGCGGCCCAGCACCATGTTTTGCGCCACCGTGAGTTGCGGCACCAGGCTCGTCTCCTGAAAGACCATAGAGATCCCAAGCCGGCTCGCATCCTTCGGCGCGGCGAACGCCACCGGCTGTCCGTCGATGCGGAGCAGCCCTTCCGTCGGCGGCATGACTCCGGCGATCAGCTTGCAAAGCGTGGACTTGCCGGCGCCGTTCTCGCCGGCAAGGGCGTGAATCTCCCCCGGATAGAGCTCGAAATTGGCGTTCGCCAGCGCGGCGACGCCGCTGTAAAGCTTGCTCACGTTCTCCACCGCGACGATCGGGCGATCGCTCATGCAGGGCCCCTTGCGCAACCCAGATTTAACAGTTCTCCGCTCGCCTTGCTGACGGCGATCAGATCGCCGTTCCAGACAAGGGCGTCTGAAATCCCGTGGCGGCGGCCGTCGGCGCGCGAATGAGCCGCGCCGATCGGCATGAGCGCGTCGTCCAGCTCGATTACCAGCCCATAGGAGAAGGACGGGGCCCATGGCTTGATTTCGCCGAAGAGCCGAGTCGCGCCGAGCTCGATCGGAAAATCATGACTGAATTCCGGGTTGACGCGCGGCGCGATCCAATGGCGCGGCGGAATGGTCGCCTTCATCGCCTCGACGAATTTCCGCTCCGACTTGAGAAATTCGATTAGCGGATCGCGTCGCGAGAGGCAGGTCATCACATAGCCCGTCGCGGTCTGGCGAAGCCTGCCGAGATAGCCCGGATAGCCCGCCTGACGAACCGCTCCGGAGAGATCGACAATGCGTGCGCTCTCGAATTCCGTGACGATCAGCTCTCCGCGCGCATCTCGCGCGACGCCCATGGGGCAGCGCAGGCCGGCCGCAAGCACGCGCGGCTCGCCGTT
>DATGLU010000416.1:0-3658 GCA_035294045.1 Roseiarcus sp.
GGCCTGCTCAAGTCCGGCTCGGCGTTCTATGCGCCCGCCACCTCCGCCATCGCCATGGCGGAAAGCTACCTGCGCGACAAGAAGCGCGTGCTGCCGGTCGCCGCCTGGCTCAACGGTGAGTACGGCGTGCGCGACCTCTACGTCGGCGTGCCCGCTGTGATCGGCGGCAAGGGGGTCGAGCGCGTGGTCGAGATCGAACTCAACGGCAGCGAGCGCGCCCTGTTCGAGAAATCGGCGCAAGCGGTCGCGGGTTTGGTTGAAGCCTGCAAGAAGATTGCTCCCCACCTCGGCAAGTAATGACAGTCTTTTGTTTTCCCGTTCCCCAAGCGCGGCGCGGCAGGCAATCGGTCGCCAGCGGTGTCGGATCGTCGTATTCGATGGACCGCTTCCGGCGCGGTATCGCCGCATCCGGCAGGGCGCCCGGCAGAGGCGGACAGGCCGCATGAACATCCACGAGTATCAGGCCAAGGCGGTGCTGCGCGAATTTGGCGTGCCGGTGCCCCGCGGCATTGCGGCGCAGAGCGTGGACGAAGCGGTGAAGGCGGCCAACGAGCTTGGCGGTCCCGTCTGGGTCGTGAAGGCGCAGATCCATGCCGGCGGCCGCGGCAAGGCCGGCGGCGTCAAGGTGGTCAAATCGGTCGACGACGTGAAGCGCGAGGCACGGCGCTTGCTCGGCTCGACGCTGGTCACGCAGCAGACCGGGCCGCACGGCAAGCAAGTGCATCGCCTCTACATCGAGGAGGGCTCGGCGATCGACCGCGAATACTATCTCTCGGCGCTGATCGATCGCACGACATCGCGCGTTGCATTCGTCGCCTCGACGGAAGGCGGCACCGAGATCGAGGAAGTCGCCCGCAAAAGCCCGGAAAAGATCCTCTCATTCTCGGTCGATCCGGCGACCGGCTTCATGCCGCATCATGCGCACGCCGTCGCCCGCGCGCTCGGCTTTTCGCGCGAGGTGGCCAAGCAGGCCGAGAGCGTGCTGCCGAAGCTCTATCAGGCGTTCCTCGCCAAGGACATGAGCCTCCTCGAGATCAATCCGCTCGTGGTCACCAAGGCGGGGGCGCTGGTCTGCCTCGACGCCAAGATCGCCTTCGACGACAGTGCGCTCTATCGCCACGCCGACATCGCGGCGTTGCGCGATCCGACCGAAGAGGATGCCAAGGAGATCGAGGCCTCGCGCTACGACCTCAATTACGTGGCGCTCGACGGCACTATCGGCTGCATGGTCAACGGCGCCGGGCTTGCCATGGCGACCATGGACATCATCAAGCTCTACGGCGAGACGCCGGCGAACTTCCTCGACGTCGGCGGGGGCGCCAGCAAGGACAAGGTGGCGGCGGCGTTCAAGATCATCACCTCCGACCCGCACGTTAAGGGAATCCTGATCAACATTTTCGGCGGCATCATGCGTTGCGACGTCATTGCCGAGGGGGTGGTGGCGGCGGTCAAGGAGGTGGGCCTGCGCGTTCCGCTGGTGGTCCGGCTCGAGGGTACCAATGTTGCGCTCGGCAAGGAGATCATCAAGAAATCGGGCCTCAACGTCATCCCCGCCGACGACCTTGATGACGCCGCACGGAAGATCGTCAAGGCGGTGAGGGCGGCCGCATGATGGCCCCTAACGCCCTGCCTGCAGACCACAAGGCGGCGGCGCCGGTCGCGGCCGCCGCGCGCCCGCCGAGACGCTCATGCCGATTCTGATCGACAGGAATACCAAGGTCATCTGCCAGGGGTTCACCGGCAAGAACGGCACCTTCCATTCCGAGCAGGCGATCGCCTACGGCACCAGGATGGTCGGCGGCACCTCGCCGGGCAAAGGCGGGACAACGCACCTCAACCTGCCGGTGTTCGACACCGTCGCCGAAGCGCGCGAGAAGACCGGCTGCGACGCGAGCGTGATCTATGTGCCGCCGGCCGGAGCGGCGGACGCGATCTGCGAAGCAATCGACGCCGAAATCCCGCTCATCGTCTGCATCACCGAGGGCATCCCGGTGCTCGACATGGTCAAGGTCAAGCGCGCGCTGTGCGGCTCGAAATCGCGGCTGATCGGGCCGAACTGCCCGGGGGTCATGACCGCCGGCGAATGCAAGATCGGCATCATGCCCGGCAACATTTTTCGCCGCGGCAAGGTGGGCATCGTCTCGCGCTCGGGCACGCTCACCTATGAGGCGGTGTTCCAGACCACGCAGGAAGGCTTTGGCCAGACCACGGCCGTCGGCATCGGCGGCGATCCGGTCAAGGGTACCGAGTTCATCGCCGTCCTGGAAATGTTCCTTGCCGACACGGCGACCGAGGCCATCGTGATGATCGGCGAGATCGGCGGCGGGGCCGAGGAGGAGGCCGCTCAGTTCATCAAGGACGAGGCCAAGCGCGGCCGCAAGAAGCCGATCGTCGGCTTCATCGCCGGCAGCACCGCGCCGCCGGGCCGCCGCATGGGTCATGCCGGCGCGATCATTGCCGGAGGCAAAGGCGACGCCCCAGCCAAGATCGCCGCCATGGAAAACGCCGGAATCAAAGTTTCCGCGTCCCCGGCGCGGCTCGGCAAGACCCTGGCGGAAGGTTGGAAGTGAGATTCATTTCTTGCGCCTTTCAGGGGCGGCGCCCCCGCATTAAATAGGGTAAAAGGCGCTTTGCCGGGCTGATTCCGGTGATTCGGCCTACCTTTGCGTGTGTTTGGGCGTGTCGTCGCCGTTTGTAAGTCCTCAATAAGGATCCGCCAATGTCTCGTCAGGACGCGAACGCCGCGTTTGCCCGTACTTCGTTCCTTTACGGCAGCAACGCGCCGTACATTGAGGACCTTTATGCGCGCTACGAAGCCGATCCCGGCGCGGTCGACGCCGCTTGGCGGTCGTTCTTCGAGAGCCTGAAAGACGACGCGCGCGACGTTGCAGGGACTGCGCGCGCGCCGTCCTGGCGCCGCGCCGATTGGCCGCGCCCCCAGCACGACGAACTGACCGCAGCGCTCGACAGCGATTGGGCCGGAATCGGCGCGGCGTTCGGCGCCCGCGTGCGGGGGAAAGCGCAGACCGAGGGCGTCGAGCTGTCGGCGGCCGCCGTCGAACGCGCCACCCGCGATTCGGTCCGCGCCCTCATGCTCATCCGCGCCTACCGCGCCCGCGGTCACCTTCACGCCAATCTCGATCCGCTCGGCCTTGCGCCGCCGCACAACGAGGAGGAGCTCGATCCGTCGACCTACGGCTTCGGCGAAGCCGATCTCGACCGGCCGATTTTTCTGGACAGGGTGCTCGGTCTCGAATTCGGCACCATCCGCCAGATCGTCGCCATCCTCCGGCGCACCTATTGCCAAACGCTCGGCGTGGAATTCCTGCACATTTCCGACGGCGCGCAGAAGGGCTGGATTCAGGCGCGCATCGAGGGCCCGGACAAGGAGATTAGCTTCACCCCCGAGGGCAAGCGGGCCATTCTCAACAAGCTGGTCGAGGCCGAGGGGTTCGAGAAATTCTGTGATCTCAAATTCACCGGCACCAAGCGCTTCGGCCTTGACGGCGGCGAATCGATGATCCCGGCGCTGGAACAGATCATCAAGCGAGGCGGCGCGCTCGGCGTGCAGCAGATCGTGATCGGCATGCCGCATCGCGGCCGGCTCAACGTCCTGGCGCAAGTCATGGGCAAGCCGCACCGCGCCATTTTCCACGAA